>JBOGZC010000016.1:0-48249 GCA_050697075.1 Solirubrobacterales bacterium
GTCCCGCGCGGCCCGCGCCGCCCGCCCGGCGGCGGCTGTCGCCCGTCGGCGCGCCGGCGCCACACGGGTGTCGAGCCCCTGCATCGCCTGATCGAGTAGCCGCTCCAGCTGCTTGACCAGGTCGTCCGAGTACTGACGGCCTCGGGTGACCATGCTGCTGACCAGTTCGTTGGCGTCGCTTCGGGTCATCCGGCCGCGCTGGACCGCGTCGTCGACGACCTCCTGAAGGCGATCGCGCGACAGCGTCACGCTGCGCTCGAGGGCATCGCGGAAGGCCTCGACGCTCTTGTCGGTGCGCTCCGACGCGGAGCTGGCTCGAGTCGAGGGGCGGCCGCCGCTCGACCGCCGGCCGCTCGGCTTGGAGCCGCTCGAGCCGCCTGATCGGGAACGGCCTGATCTGGTCGCCATTGAGTTTCCTCCTGGTCGCGGTTCGTGCCGGGGTGACTATCTCAGTTCCGGGGACTTCGCGGGATCGAGTCGCGGTCGGCGGCCGATCAGTCCACGGTTATGCCCGGAAGGCGATAGCGCGCGCTGACCGGGGCGTGGTCCGAGAGGCGGATGGCGAGCCTGTCGGATTGGACCTCCCGGGCCTCCGGTGGCCACGCACGGGCGGGCTCGGCGATCTCGAGCCCCCGCGACAGCAGGTGGTCGATCGCGCGGGGAGAGGTGGTGCCGACGAGGCCGAGCCGGTCTGCGAGCTCTCGGTAGAGGTCGCTGTCGCTCGGGCGAAGGTTGAAGTCGCCCCCGAGGATCAGCGGGTCGTCGCCGGCCCAGGCGACGTCCGCCTCGGCGGCGCGGCGGATGTCGGGTACTGCGAGCTGGTCGGGGCCGCTGGCGTGGAGGTTGGAGACGCAAAGGCCGGCCGTCAGCCGGATGAAGTCCACCTTGCGGCGCTCCGGACGCCGGCGCAGGAGGAGCTCACGCCGCTGGCGCAAGCCATCGCGGAGGGCGCCCCTGGTCAGGGTCAGGTTCGAGCCGCCTCCCCAGGAACCAAGAAGGTCGGGATTGCGGCGGGCCAGCGGGCCGCGGACGGAGGCGAGCCAGTTGCGGGCGGTGAGCGTGAGGTGCATCTCCGCTCCACACGAGTCGGCGAGGGGCGCCGCCCAGCGCGGTGGGCACTCTTGGAGGAGCGCGACGTCCCAGCGAGCGACCGAGAGGAGCTCGGCGGCCTCGCCCAGGAGGTCGCGATTCACCTGGAGGTGGGTTCCGTTTCGCTCGGTGATGCCGAGGAGCCGCGAGCGCCAAGTGGAGAGCGCCGGGTCGGGGGGATGGTCGCGGCCGTTGAACAGGTTCCAGGTGATCGCGTCGATCTCCACGCTGCAAGTCTCCCGCCCGGGCCGGGCTCGATCCGGTGGGCGGCTCACGGGGCGTACCATCCCCGGCTTCCCATGGCCCGTGAATTCCTGACCGGTGAGGAGCTGACGAGCGAGGAGCTGGTCGCGCTCCTGGATCGGGGGCTCGAGCTGAAGGCCGGGCGCTCGATCGGGGAGGGGGGCGGCGCCCTCGCAGGCCAGAGCGTCGCGCTGGTGTTCGAGAAGCCCTCGACCCGCACGCGGGTCTCGTTCGAGGTGGGGGTGGCAGAGCTGGGCGGCACGCCGCTGATCCTGCGCGGCGACGAGCTCCAGCTCGCGCGCGGCGAGTCTGTGGCGGACACCGCGCGGGTCTTGTCGAGGTACGTCGCCGGGATGGTCGTCCGGGCGGGGTCGGACGAGGTGGTGCGGGAGCTGGCCGGCGCCGCTGACGTCCCCGTGATCAACGGCCTCACCCCCGACCACCATCCCTGCCAGGCGCTCGCCGACCTAATGACCCTGCGGGAGCGCTTCGGCGAGCTCGACGGGCTCAGGGTCGCGTACGTCGGGGACGGCAACAACGTGGCGCGGTCCCTGGCGCTCCTCGGGCGCCGGCTCGGGGTGGAGGTTGCGGTGGCGGCACCCGAGGGCTACGGCCTCGAGCCCGGCGTGGCGGCGGTCGACACGGCCGCGCCTCTCGAAGCGGCCGAGGGCGCCGATGCTGTCTACACCGACGTTTGGGTGAGCATGGGCGACGAGGCCGATGCGAAGCGCCGCCGGGCCGACCTGGCGCCATACCAGGTAAACGGGGACCTTCTCGCCGCCGCCGCCGAGCGGGCGATCGTCCTCCACTGCCTGCCGGCCCATCCGGGCGAGGAGATCACCGAGGAGGTTCTCTACGGAGGGCGCTCGGCCGTGTGGGACCAGGCCGAGAACCGCCTCCACGCGCAGAAGGCGCTGCTGGAGCTACTTCTCGGCTGAGGCGGCCACGGCGCCGTTCGCTGCCGGCTTGCGCGGGGGGCCGTCGAGCCACCGGGGCTCCTCGAACCCCGCGTACTCCTGGATTGCGCCGTAGATGTGCTGCGCCACTCGCGTGCTGTACAGAGTCAACGTGGCAACGCCGTACGGGAGCTTGTTCCGTTTCTTGCCGCTACTCGAGGTCGGGAAATGATTGACCGTGTGCTTGCGCAAGCACGAGCGTGGAAGTCCCAGACCCTTGAGCCAGTAGTCCTCAACTTGCCGCAGGGCCAGCCCGTTCCCGGTGTAGACGTTCAGCCTGAGGCCAATTCGCTGAGGCGGCAAATCGAAGCATTCGCTCAGAAACCGGAGAAAGAAACGGACCATGTTGAGGTCCGAGTTGGCGAAGATCACAGCGTTGCGCTCCTTGCTTCCCTCCGCCCAGTGGAGCATGCAGCCTGCCTGGTGCAAGGGGTCGCTTCGTTGGGCTGCCAGTCTTCCCCCCCGTTGGTGGGCCCTCCTCTTGGAGCGGTTTAGGTCGCTCCAGGTGGTGGCACGTTGAGCGTACCCCTGCCTGCGATTCCGCTCGCGATGCGCCGGGTCCAGCTCGATGTCGCGAACCCACAAGCTGACCGTGGACAGCGAAACGCCCAGACGCACGGCGATCCGCTTCATAGGCATGCCCTCCACGCGCCGAAGCCGCCGTGCCTCGCGTTTCTCAGCAGGCTTGGCCTTCATGAGCTTGGGCGAATAAATCGAACATACGTTCGATACTAGGCGGAACCCCGGACGGAATGCCAGACACGAGCTGGGTTCCAGCAACACCTAGACTGGGCCCGGAGGCCCCGTGGTGTAAGGGTTGAGCACGCGGCCCTTTCAAGGCCGAAGAGCTGGGTTCGAATCCCGCCGGGGCTATTGCGCAACGCGTGGGTTGGGTTCGAGTTCAAGGGCAGGGCTGTCCTGAGAACCGAGCCCATCTGGGAGCATGCTTAGCTGCGGTTGAGGCTGCTTTCAGAAGCTCCGGGCACGAAACATGCAACCCGAGATCCACCTAGGCCCGATCACCCTCCAGACCTTCGGGATCGCCTTTGCCCTCGCGTTCCTCGCCGCGGGAGCAGTGGTCGCGAAGCGGCTCGGCGAGCTCGGCAAGCCGACCGACTGGGCCTACGAGATCATCCTCGCGGCGCTAGTCGGCGGGCTTGTCGGAGCGCGCCTCGACTTCATCATCGAGAACTACAGCTCAGTGAAGCACGACCTGCTCGGCAACCTCTTCTCCGGCTCGGGGCTGGTCTGGTACGGCGGCGCTATCGGCGGCGCTATCGGCGTCACCCTATGGGCGTGGTGGCGGCGGATGCTGAACGTCGGCCTGCTCGACATCTGCGCCGCGCCGCTGGCCCTCGGGTACGCGATCGGGCGGATCGGCTGCCAGGTCTCCGGAGACGGCGATTACGGCAAGGCGTGGAACGGCCCCTGGGCGATGGCCTATCCACACGGCACGAAGCCGATCGACACCACCGTCCAGCCGACACCCATCTACGAGACACTGGCGATGGGCCTTGTCGCCTATCTGCTGTGGCGCCTCCGCGACCGCTACCAGGCAGGCGTCCTCTTCTCCATCTACCTCATCCTCGCCGGCGCGGAGCGCTTCCTGGTCGAGTTCATCCGCCGCAACGATCACGTCCTCCTCGGCCTCACGCAGGCGCAGCTCATCAGCCTCGGGATGATCGCGGCGGGGGCCGTTTGGCTGAGCGTCAAGGCCAGCCGCGGCACCCTCGTGCGGGCCCCCGCCTGAGGCGCTCGACGTCCCTCAGACGGAGCGCAGCAGCCCGCCGTCGAGCGGGATCACCGTGCCGGTGAGGTAGCCCGCCCGCTCGGAGCACAGGAACGCCACTAGGTCGCCGTACTCCTCCGGCTGGCCCAGCCTGCCGGCGGGGACCCCGGCGTGGGCGTGGCGCTCCATCTCCTCCCACGACCCCCAGTTGGAGGCCAGCCGATCCGTCGCGAACCGCCCGGTGGCGACCGTGTTGACCGTGACCCCGTCGCCCGCCACCTCCCCGGCGAGCGTCTTCAGGAACCCGACCGTCGCCATCCGGTGGGCGTTCGATAGGGCGAGGTTCGGAAGGGGCTCGACGACCGAGCTCGAGCTGACGTTGACGATCCGCCCCCACCGCCGTTCCCGCATGCCGGGCAGCGCGGCCTCCACCAGGGTCCGCGGCGCCAGCACCAGCGACCGGTAGGCCAGTTCCCACTCGTCCCGCGGGTTGTCCAGCGCTCCGCCCAGCGGTGGGCCGCCGGTGTTGGTGACCAGGATGTCCACCGGACCGAGCTCCGACTCCACCTCGCCGGGGAGCGCGGCCAGCCGATCGAGGTCGGAGGTGTCGGCCTCGAACGAGACCGCCTTCCCCTCGATCTCCGCCACCGTCTTCTCCAGTCGCTCACGAGAGCGGCTCGCGAGCGCCACGCGTACCCCCTCACGCGCCAGCGCCGCAGCAATCCCGCGGCCGATCCCGCGGCTCGCCCCCAGGACGAGGGCGGTTCTTCCGGAGATCCCCAGGTCCACCGGTCTGGAAGCTAGATGATCGAGTCGGGGAAGTGCCACACGGGCCGCGATGAGCGCCTCCGGCCTGCGGTCGGATACGGTTTCTCGCAGATGGGGAACGGCGACCTTTACGAGCAGATCGTGGATGCCGCGAACGCGATCTACGGGGCCCACCCGCATCGCCGCGCCCTGCACGCCAAGGGAATCTTTTGCTCCGGGACGTTCACCGCCACCCCCGAGGCCGCTGCCGCGTGCCGCGCCGCCCACTTCCAGGGCGAGCCCGTCCCGACCCTGGTGCGGTTCTCCAACGGCAGCGGAGACCCCGAGTCAGACGACTTTCAACGCGATTCGAGGGGGATGGCGGTCAGGCTTCGCCCGCCGGGCGGCGCGGAGACCGACATCCTGGCGGTCACCACCCCGGCATTCGTCCTGCGAACCCCGGAGGAATTCCTCGAGCTGATGCGACTGCGGCAGCCCGATCCCGACACCGGCCAGCCCGACTTCGAGAAGCTGGGCGCCTTCCTCGGCGCGCACCCCGAGTCGCAAACGGCGGTCAACGCGACGGTGAACGCCGAGCCGCCGGAGAGCTTCGCCACCCTCGCCTTCTACTCGCCCCACGCCTTCAGGCTCGTGAACGCCGACGGCGACGGGACCTGGGTCCGATACCGCTGGCTGCCTGCGGCCGGCGAGGCGACGCTGCCCGACGACGACGCGAAGGCCCGCGGGCCCAGCTACCTTCGCGCCGAGCTCGAGCAACGGCTCGCCGAGGGCCCCGCCGCCTTCGAGCTGGTCCTGCAGCTGCGCGGTGAGGACGATCCGATCGACGACCCGACCGCCGTCTGGCCGGACGACCGCGAGCAGGTCGTCGCCGGGAGGCTCGAGATCACGGAGCTCGTCGACGACCCGGAGTCGGGGGACCACATCGACGTCTTCGACCCCACGCGCGTCGTCGACGGGATCGAGCTCTCCGACGACCCGATCCTCCGCGCCCGCGCCCGCGCCTACTCGGTCTCCGCCTACCGGCGCCTGGGGGCGGACGTGGAGAGCCCGTCGACCCCCCCGCCGAAGCCGTAGGGCCGGCTCCGCCGAGGCGGGCCGGCCATAATCAGACGGCCCTGGGCGGTTAGCTCAGTTGGAAGAGCGCCCGCTTTACACGCGGGAGGTCGCCGGTTCGAGTCCGGCACCGCCCATGCACCGCGAGCCCGCTAGTGGACCTCGCCCCAGATGGTGCGCTGGTGGAGCAGCTTGCTGACGGTCACGAAGCTGTAGCCGCGACCGCGGAGCGTGTGGATGATGTTCGGCAGCGCAGCCACGGTCTCGCTTCGATTGCCGCCGCCGTCGTGCATGAGCACGATTGAACCCGGGCGCGTGGCGCTCACCACCCGGCTGTAGATCGCCCCCGCCCCGGGCGTCGACCAGTCCCTGGGGTCGACATCCCAGACCACTGTCGACATCCCGAGGCCGCGGGCGTCGGAGACCACGCGCGAATCGAAGGTGCCGCCGGGGGGCCGGAACAGACACGGCTCGAAGCCCGTCGCCCGCTCGATCCGCCGGCTCGTCTCCCGCATGCTCGCGCTGCCGGGACGGGTCTCGTGGTGCATGCTGTGGTTGCCGAGCTCGTAGCCCGCCTCGATCACCGAGCGGGCCGCCGGCGCTCCGCCCGGCACCTGTGCTCCGATCTCGAAGAAGGTCGCCTTGACGTGCTCGCGCTTCAGGATCTTCAGGACCTTCGGCGTGTAGATGCTGGGCCCGTCGTCGAAGGTCAGGGCGACCCGCTTGCGGTGTCGCGAGCCATGGAAAACCGGGCTGGGCCCCGTGTCCCTGCACCCGATCGGCTGGACAGGTCGCAGGCGGAGCTTCGCCCAGCGATGGTCCGGGGCCTCGTCGAGGCAGCGCTCTGCCGCCGCGCGGCGCGCCTTCGCCCCCCGGCGGGAATTTCCTCGCTGGCCGGAGCCCGAGCCACTGGCGCACGCGCCCCCCCGCCAGTGGCTCACGTACCGCCAGAAGTAGACGTGGGGGGCAAGCCCGGCGGCGTCGGCGCGAAACCGGGCGATCACCGAGCGCGGCCCGCGGCGGATCACGTGGGCGTGGATCCGGTCGAACGCCTTGATCGAGCCGTCGCGGCGAAGCCGCGCATACCCGAGCACGTCCTTGCCGTGATCCTTGGGCCCGAAGCAGAGCTGGCGCACGCCGGACGATCCGGACCGATGAATCCGCAGGCACAGAAAGCGCGCGGTGGGATCGGACGTGTCGGGGCGCCGGTTGAGCTGCTTCAGGCCGAATTTGCCCTGCGTTCGCACGTGGAGCCTGACGTCGCGCGTCGCCTGGTCGACCCCCATCGTCCTGATGTCGAGCGGCCCGGCGGCGTCAGCGGGATCGCGATGGCGGTGCGGGCGTCCAGCCGCCCCGGCGGCGACCAGAGCCCCAAGCGTGAGCGCCAGGATCGCCCCCGCCCCGAATAGCCGCTGTCTGCGCACGCTGTCCTGCTTCACCCTCGACCGCGGCGCATCCGACGCCGGTTCTCGCGATACTACTCGCGAACGGCGGCGGAGCCGGGGAGGCCTCGCTTCGCCCCGGATTTCCCATATGCGCGCCCCTTCAAGCAAGCGAGGGCCGACTGGCAGGCGGCCCGATTCTGTCGCGCGCCGGCGTTCGACACGCCCCGCGCTGGCCGGCTGCGCGGTTGCCGCGCTGCTCGCGGCCCTGCTGGTGGCTGCCCTCTCCAGTGGCGGCGCGGCGATGGCCGGCGTCGGGGGGACCGGCGGCGCGAGCGGCGGCCAGTCCGGTGGCAACCCCTACCGCGGCAACGGGATGTGGATCTGGTACGTCAGCCGCTCGAGCGGCGGCGACCTGGCGCGGATCGCCCGGAAGGCGCAGCGGCACCGGATCCAGACCGTCTACATCAAGAGCTCGGACGGGGGCGACGCCTGGAGCCAGTTCACCCGAGGCCTCGTCTCCTCCCTCCACTCCCGCGGTCTCCGCGTCTGCGCCTGGCAGTTCGTCTACGGCAGCCACCCCGGCGCGGAGGCCAAGCGCGGCGCGCAGGCCGTCCGCAAGGGCGCCGACTGCCTGGTGATCGACGCCGAGTCGAGCTACGAGGGCCGCTACGCGGCCGCCGATAAGTACATCAGCAAGCTCCGCCGCCGGATCGGCTCGAGATTTCCAACCGCCCTGGCCAGCTTCCCGTACGTGGACTACCACCCCGCGCTGCCCTATTCCGTCTTCCTGGGGCCCGGCGGCGCGCGGTTCAACCTCCCGCAGGTCTACTGGCACACGATCGGCGTCAGCGTCGGCTCGGCCTACAAGCACACCTTCATCTTCAACCGCGTCTACAGACGCCCCATTGACCCGCTCGGCCAGACGTACGCCAACCCGCCCATTCGCCAGATCCAACGCTTCCGCCGCCTGGCGGTCTCGTACGGCCTCGACGGGGTGAGCTGGTGGGACTGGCAGGAGACCGGGAGGAAGGAGTGGCGGGCGCTGGGGAAGCGGATCAAGTCGGGAGTGTCGGGCGTGGACCGGCCCAAGAGCTACCCGACGCTTGCCAAGGGCAGCCGGGGTGACCTCGTCGTCTGGGCGCAGGAGCACCTGAAGGGCGCCGGCGAGTCGCTGAAGGTCACCGGCGTCTACAACCGCAAGACGGCGCGGGCCGTGAAGAGCTTCCAGCGCTCCAAGAAGCTCGGCGTGGACGGCAAGCTCGACGCCCGGACGTGGCGCCGGCTGCTCGACGAGAAGCCGAAGGTGGTGCACTGGTCGAACAGGTCTCGGTCGAAGGCGGGCGCCTACGCGAGCGCGCCGCGCTCCGCGTCGCTGCCGGCGGTTCGGGACGAGATCCCTTCGCCCGGCGACCGCTAGGTCGGACCAGGGCACCGGTTACGATCGAGCCGGAGAGCCGGTCGTGGCGAGGATCGAGGACTACAGCCCTGGGCACGTCGTTGTCGAATATACGAGCCGGCTCGAGCCCGATCCCGGAGAACCCGCGGTGGTCGCGGCCGCCCTGCGCCTGACTTGCTGATCGTCCTCTTCGCGCTGGCGTTGGCCTTGGCGGCGCCGGCGCAGGCGGGCGCCCAGGAGAACTTCGCCGACGAGCCCCCCTTCGGCGGCCAGCTCCCGCCGCCGCTGGTCTCGCCCCCCTCGCAGACGCGGCCTCCGCCCGGCTTCAGGCTCAGCCCATCTGAGGCGATCCGGATCGCCGATCGCGCTGCCGCGGTCCGCGACGAGCGCGCCCAGAGCCCCGGGATGCGCCCCGTGGCGCTCGAGCGGGGCTCGAATTGGCAGGTGAACTACTTCACCGGCTCCGGCACGAGCCGAACGGAGGTCGCCCAGGCGATCGTCGATGACACCACCGGTGAGCTTCTGGGCGCGTGGCACGACCACCAACTGTTCACCCCGCTCGCCCGTGGGTACTCCGGCGCGATCGCGCAGAAGGTGAACGCTCCCTATATCTGGCTGCCCTTGTGCCTTCTTTTCATCGTTCCGTTCCTCGACCCGAAGCGCCCATTCCGCCTGCTTCACCTCGACCTCCTCGTGCTCCTCGGGCTCGGCGTCTCGCTCTTCTTCTTCAACCGCGGGGAGATCACAACCTCTGTTCCGCTCACCTATCCGGTGCTGGGCTATGTGTTCGGGCGCATGCTCTGGATGGGATTCCGGCCACGCGACGGCGACGGGCCGCTCGTGCCCTTGGTGCCGATCAGATGGCTCGCGGTGGCTGCCGTGCTGCTCGCTTGCGGCCGCATCGCGTTGAACGTCGTCGATTCGCGCGTGATCGACATCGGCGTCGCCGGCGTCGTGGGCGCCGACCACATCACCCACGGACAAAGCCTGTACAACGGCGGCTTTGCACCCGGGCTCGGCGGAATCCACGGCGATGTCTACGGGCCCTTCAACTACCTCGCCTACGTACCGTTCGAGGTGCTGTTTCCGTGGAACGGCCATTGGGGCGATGTTCCGGCGGCGCATGCGGCGGCAATCGCCTTCGATTTGCTGACGGCGATCGGGCTCGTGGCTCTGGGTGGGCGCCTGCGCGCTGGTTCCGCGGGCCGGGCTCTTGGGATCTCGCTCGCGTTCGCCTGGCTCGCCTACCCGTTCACGCTCTACACGATGAACGCGAACGCCAACGACTCCCTGATCGCGGCGGCGGGAGTCGGCGCGATGCTCGCCGTCTCCTCGCCGCCGGGGAGGGCCGTCATGCTCGCGCTCGGCACGGCCGCGAAGTTCGGATCCGCGGCTCTCGCGCCGCTGTTCGCAACCGCCACCGGCGAGCGACGCTGGCGCTCCGCGCTGATCTTCTCGGCGGTCTTCGTGGTCGTTTGCGCGGTGCTGGTCCTGCCCTTCCTTCCCGACGGCGGCCTGCGCGAGTTCTACGACCGCACCCTCGGCTATCAGGCCTCGCGGAGCTCGCCCTTCAGCGTCTGGGGCCTCGCGCCCTCCCTCGACTTCCTGCGCCCCGTGGAGCGGGGAGTCGCGGCGGGGCTGGCGTTGGCTGTGGCCTGGTGGCCACGCCGCAAGAGCGCGATCCAGGTCGCGGCGTTGGCGGCAGCTGTGCTGATTGCCACCCAGCTCGGTGCGACGCACTGGTTCTACTTCTACGTCGTCTGGTTTCTGCCGTTCGTGCTGGCGGCGCTCTTCGCCACCCAGCCGGATCGCGGGGTGCTGGGCGCTAGCCGATCCGCGTCTCCAGCAGCCCCAGGGTCGGCGAGCTGATCACGAGCTCGTCACCCTCGGCCAGCCAGACTGCTGGGTCGCGTGTCGAACCGACCCCGGACGGCGTGCCCGTGGAGACGATGTCCCCCGGCTCGAGTGTCATCAGCGACGAGAGGTTCGAGACGAGCTCCGGGACGCTGAAGATCAGGTCGTAGGTCGTCGCCGACTGCATCCTCTCTCCGTTCAGCGTCAGCGAGAAGGAGATCGGGCCGTCGGCGAGCGCCTCCTCGGTGGTGACCAGGGAGGGGCCGCACGGTGCCGAGCCGTCGAACACCTTGCCCGGCATCCACTGGGGAGTGGCGAACTGAAGGTCGCGAGCCGAGAGGTCGTTGAGCAGCATGTAGCCGGCGACGAAGTCCGCGGCATCCTCGGCCGCCACGTTGGCGCATCGCCGGCCGATCACCAACGCCACCTCGGCCTCGAAGTCGACCCTCCGGCTGGCGCGAGGCAAGGGGATGGTCGCGCCGGGCCCCGCCAGCGCGTTCGCGAACTTGGCGAAGAAGGTCGGCGCCTGGGGCGGCTCAATGCCCGCCTCGGCGGCGTGAGCCTTGTAGTTGAGGCCGATGCAGACGATCTTCTGCGGATCGGGAACCGGCGGCAGAAGCTCGACCACCTCGAGCGGCGTCACCCGCGCCTCCCCCAACTCCGCGACGTCGGCAAGGCGGCCGGATTCGAGCAGATCCCGAACCCCCGAGCCGCGGCCGCCCAGGGCGTTCCAGATGTCGACCACGGCTCCGTTGCGAAGCAAACCCGCCCGCGCACCGCGATCGGATCGGTACGTCACGATCCTCATCGCCGCCCGCAGCCTATCCACCTAGAATCAGGCGTAGCGGGCCGGAAGGCCCGCTGGTTCGCCGGGGGCGTAGCTCAGTTGGTTAGAGCGCCGGCCTGTCACGCCGGAGGTCGCGAGTTCGAGTCTCGTCGCTCCCGTCACTCGAACTGTCTCCCGATCTGTCCGGAGACGCAAAGGGAGACGGTTCAACGAGGACGTTGGGCTCCGACTCGTGGCTAGCCGGGCGGCGTCACGCCGCCGCCGGCGCGTCGCATCCGCCGTTCTATCCAGCCCGCCCCGACCGTGTCCGTCAAGCCGTGGGCGATGATCGAGGAGAGGATCGTGAACGCGGCGACGTCGAAGATCAGCTCGGAGGCACCAACCTTGGACTTCAGGACGAAGAGGGCGAACAGCATCGAGGCGACTCCCTTCGGTCCGAACCAGGCGATGAACAACTTCTGAGCCCATGGCAACCGGCTGCTCGCGAAGGCGAGCAGGATCGCCACCGGGCGGGCGATCAGGAGCGCGGTGAGGATGAAGAGAATCAACATCCATACATCCCGCTCGTAACCGGTGGCGACGATGAGCGCACCGAAGACGAAGAAGGTGATTGCCTGGAAGATGGCGCTCATGTTCTCGGCGAACTCCACAAAAGCGTCAGGAACCTCCCGCTCGGCAACCCCCATGGAGATCCCGGCCACGAAGGCCGCGATCAGTCCGTTTCCGAACGTCACGTCGGCTAAGCCGAAGGCGGCCAGGCCGAATCCGATCGCGTAGATCCCTTCGTACCTTGGAGTGATGCCACCCGCTGGCAGGTGGTGGCGGAGGCGGCCGCCCACCACTCCCAGGACGATTCCGACGACGACGCCGAACGCCGCCTCCCCGAGGAGCTTGGTGGCCTCGCTGCCCGCGTTGCCACCTGGCTCTGCCAGGACGAGGAAGAAGAGGACGAACGGGAGCGCGAGGCCGTCGTTGAGCCCCGATTCGAGATTGAGTGTGTGGCGTACGACCGCCGGGACCCGCTGCGCCGTCACCACCGTGGACGTGACGACGGGGTCGGTGGGCGTGAGCACCGCAGCAAGCAGAAAGGCCTCGGCCCACGTGAGGCCAGGAAAGATCGCCTTGGCTGCCACACCAAGCAGGAAGAGCGTGACCGGCATGGCCAGCACGATCGCCCGCGTCACGGGCCCCCAGTGGACACGCAGGAGCTCACGTTCCACGAAGAGGCCGTCGGAGAACAGCGTGAGGACCAGCGCGAGCTCGATCAGGTCGACGATGGCCCTGTCGTCTGCATCGACTGAGACCACTCCGCTGGCGGCGAGGACAACGCCGAGTGCCACGGACAGCACCGAGATCGAGAGCACGGTCCCTCGCATCAGCCCGGACAACGCGGCCGCGACCGCGAGGAGCGCCCCCACGATGAGCAAGGCATCCCCGAACCCGATCGCCATGCTCAGCTTATATCCGGTCCGGTGTCAGGCTGAGCCCGTTGGGAACGGCGCTGGGACGCACCGGGGCCGGGGTGCGACCTTTGCGGCGGCTACAGGGCGCCGCCGGCGGCCGGCGGGGCGGTGTTGTCCTCCCCCTCGCCGGGCTGCTCCCGCGCGATGTAGTCCTCCACCAGCAGCAGGTCCTGGCTCGAGCGCTCAACCACGTTGAGGAGGTCCTGCATGAGCGCCACCTCCTCGACCTGCTCCTTCACGAACCACTGCATGAACTGCTCGGCACGGAACTCGCCGTTGTCGCGCGCAAGCTTGAACAGCGCGTTGATCTCCTCGCCGACCCGCTCCTCCTGCTCGAGCGCCATCCGCACCGGCGCGACCGCGTCGTCGAAGCTCGTGCGCTTGGCCTCGATGTCCGGGATCTGCACCTCCTCGCTCGTGTCGAGGAGGTACTGCACCATCATCATCGCGTGGTTTCGCTCCTCGGCGGCCTGCCTGTAAAAGAACGCCGCGAGCCGCGGGAGGGTCTCGGAGTCGTAGTAGACGGCTGCCCCGATGTACTGCTGGTGGGCGGCGAACTCGTTCGCGATCTGCTCGTTCAGGGCTGCGGCGAAGGACTTGGCGGCCATGGGCTCTCCTGTCTCGGTCGTGTCGCGCCGACGCTATCGGAAGCCCGCGCGGAGCCGTCCCCCTACGCGGCCCATTGGAACCCGGTCTCCGACGGAGCCGGGTCGAGCGGGCTGTCGGGAAGGCCGTCGGGCACGCTGGGGTCGTTGTAACCCGACGGAGCGACGTCGTTCGGCGTCTCGGGGTGGAACACCGAGGCGAGGTACTCGATCTGCCCGCGCCCCACGCTCTGCTCTCCCTGCCCACCGCCGTAGATCGCGATCCCCTCGCGCTCGCAGTGCTCGTACACCGCGAGAAGCTCCCGCAGGGACCCGAATCGGGATGGCTTGGAGTTGATCGCCTTCGGTTTCCACTCGAGCCCCTCGATGTCGGCGACTGAATGAAGCGGCGCGTCCCAGGTGACGCGATCCCTGTACGGCTCGAGCACCGGACGCGTCTCGGGGTTGACGTCCGGATCCTCGAGGTACGCCTCGGGGAACGCTTCGGCCACGGCTCGATAGAGCTCCGGGTCGGTCTCGACGTCGACCGGCGTGCCGCGATAGTGGCCCTTCAGATCCAGCACGTCCACGCCGGCGAGGTCGCGGATCTCGGCGATCAGGTCCGCATCCCAGTCGTTCTCCGGGTCGAGCTTGAACCGCAGCTCGGGATGCTTCGCCAGGCGCTTTTGAAGCGGCTCGGTGTTCGAGCTGCCGCCGTCGTCGCCGAAGCTCCCCAGGCGCGTGGAGCAGACGAAGCGCAGCGCGCCAGGCTCGCGCCCTACCGCTTCGAAGAACGGGACTCCGTTCTGGCGCAGCGCCAGGTCGAGCGCCGCGCTCTCGTAGGCCCAGCGGCGGTAGTGGCGCGACGTGTCGCGGACCGGGGGCGAGTCGGCGAAGAGGTCGAGCCCGCCGAAGAGCTCGCAGAGTTCCCCGAGAGTAGATGGGCCACTCAGGTCGTTGACGGGTCCCGCGTCCCGATGGGCGATGTGGTCGAGCACGTCGTAGACGACGTCTTCTCCGAGGCCCTCCTGGCCTTCCCCTCGGAGACGGATCACGGTCGAGGGCCGCGTGAAGTCACCGTAGGTGCGGTCGTGCTCCTCGAGCTCGTAGGACTCGACCTTGACCGGGAGCTCGGCGAGTTTCTCGTAGGCGCCCACGCGCGCCAGACTAGCGATGCTCCGGGTTCGGGAAATCGAACCGGCAGCCGGCGTCCCACTCGGAGCGCTGGTTTCCGTGTGCGGGGATCCCGTCGGCGTCCTTCAGCATCCGCGCCACGTGCAGCATGTTCCAGGTCGCGAAGGTGGTGTTGCGGTTCGTGAAGTCGTTCGAAGGGCCGCCCGAGCCCTCGTCCAGATACGACGGCCCGGGGCCAGCCTCGCCGATCCAGCCCGCGTCGGCCTGCGGGGGGATCGTGTAGCCGAGGTGCTGCAGCGAGTAGAGGACGTTCATGGCGCAGTGCTTGACGCCGTCCTCGTTGCCGGTTACGAGGCAGCCGCCGACCCGTCCGTAGTAGGCGTATTGCCCGGCCTCGTTGAGGAGGTGCGAGTTGCCGTACAGCCGCTCGACGATCTGGGTGGCGATCGAGGACTTCTCGCCCAGCCAGATCGACATCCCCAGGACCAGGATGTCGGCGTCCATGACCTTCTCGTAGATCGCGGGCCATTCGTCCGCCTCCCAGCCGTGCTCGGTCATGTCCGGCCAGACGCCTGTTGCGATCTCGTGGTCTACGGCGCGGATGCACTCCACCTCGACCTGGTTTCTCCGCATGATCTCCATCGAGATGTCCATAAGGCCCTGCGTGTTCGACACCTCCGGGCTTCGCTTCAGCGTGCAGTTGATGAAGAACGCCCGAAGATCCGAGTAGTCGGTCGTGCTTTGCTCGCAGAGCTCGGCCTGCTTGTCGTTCAGGACATCCGAATCGCTCACGTGTGCTCCTTGGTCGGGGGCGCGCTGGGTGTAGGCCGGCGCGGATTGCTCGTCTTCGTCTCGCTGCGGGGCGATCACGTTACGTGGCGCGCGGCGCGTTAGCCTCGCCCTCGATCCTGTGAGTCCGATGATCGGCCTGCTTGGAGACGTGATGCTCGGGCGCTCCGTCGCTGGGCGGCTTGCCGAGGTGGCTCCCGAGGAGCTATGGGCGCCGGAGGTCCGCGAGGTTTGCGCTTCCTGCGATCTCGTGGTCTGCAACCTCGAGTGCTGCATCTCCGACCGGGGAGCCCCGACCGGCCGGGTTCGCGGGAAGCCGTTCTTCTTCCGCGGCCCGCCGGACGCCGTCCGATCGCTTGAGGCGATCGGGGTCGGCGCGGTCGGGCTCGCGAACAACCACGCGCTCGACTATGAGACCGAGGCGCTCGTCGACACGCTGGAGCACCTCGACGGGGACGGGATCGCGGTCGCCGGCGCCGGACGGGATCTGCACGCCGCCCGCAAGCCGGCCATCATCGAGTTCGCCGGCACGACGGTGGGACTGGTCGCGGTGACGGACCATCCGTCGGAGTTTGCCGCCGGCGAGCGAGAGCCCGGCGTCGCTCACGCCGATCTGGGCGCCGAACTGCCGGATTGGCTTGTGGCCGAGGTTGCGCGGGCGCGCGAGGAGTGCGACTGGCTGATCGCCTTCCCCCACTGGGGTCCGAACATGACCACCGAGCCGGCGCGCTGGCAGCGCGAGGCGGCGGCGGCCCTGCAGGAGGCGGGCGCCGACCTCGTCGCCGGTCACTCCGCGCACGTCTTTCACGGCGTCGGGTGGGGAGCCCACGGCCCCGTCGTCTTCGACCTCGGCGACGCTCTGGACGATTACCGGGTCGATTCGGACCTTCGCAACGACCTCGGACTGATGGCGATCTGGCGGCCCGGCGATCCGGAGCGCGAGCTGGAGCTGATGGGCCTGGAGCTCGAGTTCTGCTTCACCCGGGTTGCCGAGGGCCCGGCGGCGGATTGGATCGCAAGGCGCCTCGACCGCGCCTGCGGCGAGTTGGGGACAACCGTGGAGCGCCTGTCGGTTGACAGGTTCCGCCCAAGGAGGACGGGTTGATGGTCAACCGCTGAGATTCCCAGGTTAGGCCGACGCCACGACCCGGTTCGCGAGCAGCCCGAAGGCCTCGATCCCGGCCGCCAGGTCCTCCTCGGAGGTGTCCTCCTCCTTGGCGTGGCTGATCCCGGCGATCGAGGGACAGAAGACCATCGCGGCGGGGAGGACGCGCGAAACCTCCGCGGCGTCGTGAAGAGCACCGCTGGTCAGGACCCGATCGGAGCCGGTGGCATCGGCGCAGGCGAGCCGCGCTGCTTCCACCAGGCCTGAGTCGAACTTGATCGGATCGATCTGCCACACCGGCTCTACGTCCAGCGCGCATCTGCGGCGGGCGGCGAGCTCGGCGCCGGCGGCTTCGGCCTCTCCGAGCATCGCCGCCAGCTCGCTGGCGTCCGGGTGCCGCAGGTCGACGAGGAGCTCTGCCTCGCCGGCAACGGCCGTCGGAATGCCGGGTCTGAGTGCGAGCGCGCCAGTGGTCGCCACGCCACCGTGGCGTTGCGCGATCGCCTCGATCTGGAGGGCCATCTCTGCCGCAGCGAGGCCGGCGTCCCGGCGGCGGTCCATCGGCGTCGTGCCGGCGTGCGAGGCCTGGCCGGTGAACCGAAATCGACGGCGCTCGATCCCCACGCACCCGTCGACCGCGGCCGCGCGCGATCCCTCCGCCTCCAGCACGGGTCCCTGCTCGATGTGGAGCTCGAGATATGCCGCGAGCTCCGCGCGGCGCCGCTCCGCCCGGGGCGCCTCGTTCAAGTCGATCCCGTTCTCGGAGAGCACCTCGGCGATCGAGCGACCGTCCGCGTCGCGTAGTCCCCGAAGCTCCTCGACCTCCAGGGTTCCCGAGAATGCCGAGCTCCCGAACAGGCTCCGGCCGAAGCGCGCACCCTCCTCGTCGGCCCAATCGATCAGCGTCAGCGGTCGCGGTGGGGTCACGCCCTCGGCGGACCACGCTCGCAGCACCCCGAGTGCCGCCATGACCCCGAGGGCGCCGTCGAGCCAGCCGCCGTCGGGCACCGAGTCCAGGTGCGAGCCGACGGCGACCGCCGGGCGACCCGCGCTGTCGAGCGAGGCCCACAGGTTTCCCGCCTCGTCTCGCTCGGGCATGAGCCCGAGCTCCTCGAGGAGCTCCTCGAGGAGCGAGCGCCCCGCGCGCCATCCCTCGCTCCAACAGACGCGCTGTGCCCCGTCCCGTCCCCCGGTGCGCCGGTCGAGCTCGCGCAGATCGGCGATCACCCGGCCCGCGTCGATCGCCGGGAGCTCGCTCATCGATCCGCGAGCCGCTCCCGTCGCAGCGCCTGGGCGAGGCAGTGGGCACCGCCCCCGCCCAAGGTGAACATGGAGAGGTCGAGCTCGCGGACGTCGAGGCCGTGCGCCCGCATCGCCTCGTTCAGCGACGTCGCCGGGGCGATGGAGAGCACCCGCTCACGGCCCAGCGAGATCGCGTTCGCCCCAAGCTGAAATGCGTCTTCCTCGGGGACCTCGATCAACTCGAAGCCGCGATCGCGAAGCCACCGCACGAAGCTCCCAGAGAGCGCGTCCGGGCAGACGGCGGCGAGCCGCTCGGCCACGACTGCGAGCAGGACGTCGATGTGGACGAACCGCTCGGGGATGGGCTCCACGCGTGCCTCCCAGCCGTCCGCCTCCAGCCAGCCGGCGAGCTGTCGCGCCGCCCGCTCTTGGGTGCGTGCCTCGCCGGCGCCGATGACCGCGCATCCGGGCTCGAGGATGACCACGTCGCCCCCCTCCAGGGCACCCGCTGTGATCATGCCGCGGATCGGGATCCCGGTCTCCTCATAGAAGCGGATCACGGCCGCGTATTCGCCGCGCCGCCACCATTGATGGAGTTGGGTGATCACGGCTCCGCCCGGAGTCATCGCGCTCGAATCGCGAGCGAACACCTGATACGGAAGCGCCGGATCGGCCTCCAGCAAGTGCACGCGGACGCCGGCCTCCTCGTAGGCCGCGACCATCTCCGCGTGCTGGCTGGCCGCGAGCTCGCCATCGAAGCGGTGCCCGGCGTCCAGGGTCGCCTGCGAGATGGCGCTGGTCGCGAGCCAGCGGAAGTTGTCCGGCGGGCAGAGGAGAACGTCGAGGAGGGCCCCATGCTCGGAGTCGACGCCCCAGGCCGAGGGGCTCACTCGACCACCACTCGCACAGTACGCAGGCTGCGATCGACGGCGCCCCGGACCCAGCCGCCGTGCTCCACCACCGCGCTGATGTAGTCGATCGTCTCCTGCGTCAACCGCTCGCCGGGCAGCACGTTCGGGATGCCGGGCGGGTACGCGGCGAGCGACTCGGCGGCGAGCCTTCCGACGGCGTCCGCAAACGCCACCGGTTCCTGTGGCCCGAGGAACGCCTGACGCGGCGACATCTCGAGCCTGCCCCACGGTGGAGGCGCGGCGAACGGCCGCCTGGGAATCTCCTCCTCCGCTCCGAGCGCTTCGACCGCGTGGCGCATCGAGCTCACGAGGCGGTCCGCGTTTGCCGCCGCGTCCTCCCCCATGCCGAAGACCGCCACGATGACGTTCTCGGCGGCGAGCTCCAGGTTGATGTCGTCCAGCTCGCGCATCAGGGAGGCGACGCGAGTCCCGGTGCTCCCGGTTCCCCTCACGTCCACGGTCAGGCGCAGCGGGTCCCAGCGATGCACCCCGGGGCGCCCAACCAGCCGCTCGTCGAGAACGTCGAGGCCGGGGATCTCTCGCACGGCGGCCCGCGCTCGTTCCAGACCGGCGATCGTCTCGGCGAGGAGCTCGCCTCCTCGCACCGCGAGCTGCCGTCGCGCTGCATCAAGCGATGCGGTCAGCAGTGCGCTGGGACTCGTCGACTCGGTGAGCGTCACACAGCGATCCACGACGTCCTCGTCGATCAGCGCGGCGTCTCCGAGATGGAGAATCGCCGACTGGGTGAGGCTTCCGACCAGCTTGTGGACCGACGAGAGGACGAGATCGGCACCGCACTCCAGGGCGCTTTCCGGCAGCAGCGGCGAGAACCGCAGATGTGGTCCCCAGGCTTCGTCCACCACCAATGCCACGCCGCGGTCGTGGGCGACTCGCGCAAGGCCCTCCACGTCGGCCACGGCCCCGAAATAGGTGGGGGACACCGTCAGGGCGGCGACCGCGTCCGGGGTCGCGTCGAGCGCCTCGCTGAGCGACTCAGGGGTCAGGCAGTGGGCGATGCCGAGCTCCGGATCGAGCTCCGGAGCGACGAACGCCGGCTCGAGCCCGGCGAGGATGATCCCGTCCACCGTGCTCGAGTGGACGTTGCGCTGGGCGATCACCGCCCGACCGGCGTGTCGAAGCGCGAGGCAGGCGGCATGGTTCCCCTGGGACGCGCCGCTGATCAGGAACCAGCTTCGGCGAGCCCCCCACGCCTCCGCCGCGAGCCTCTGAGCTCGCTGAAACGGCGAGTCCTGCCCGATGTCGATGCCCTCGATCCCCGCTGGGATGTCGTAGTCGAACGCCGCCGGGCCAAGCGTCGAGACCAGCACCGGATCCGCGCCGGTTCCTCCCTTGTGGCCCGGGACGTGGAAGCGACCCGGATGGCGCTTCGCATAGTCGATGAGCGCGTCGAGATACGGGGCCTCCCGCTGGGCCCGTCCCCCAAGCGGCTCCGGCCAGCCTCCGACATTCGGGTCTGCGGCCTCTCCGGACATCCCCCGGGACTCTAGTGTCGGCATCCGGCGGCCAGCCTCGGAGGTGGTCAGCTCGTACACCTAGGGTGGGTTGTCCGACGCATCGGTCGCCTGCAGACTCGGGGCCATGGCCTCGTGGGTACAGGTCGAGCCGCCGCGCGTCGCCGGGAGAAACGGCATCCGCCGACGCGCAGCGTGGCCGCTCTGTGCACTGTTGGCGTTGGCGGGACTATCGGTTTGGACGACGTCGGCAGCCGGGGCGCCGTCGCTCTCGTGGTCCGCCGCGAAGCCGATCGATCACCAACGGCCCTTCTCCGACTCGGCCGCGTTCCAGGGCGTCTCGTGCCCGTCCGCGTCTCTGTGCGTCGCGGTCGACAGCGACGGCAACGTCGTCAGATCCACCCGTCCGCTCGGCGGGGCGGAGGCGTGGAAGGTCACCCAGGTCGGTGCGCGCCCGTCGTTCACCGGGGTCTCGTGCCCCTCGGAGCACCTATGCGCGGCGGTGGGCGGCGATGGCCGCGTCGCCATGTCGCGCGAGCCGAGCCGCCGAGGGGCGAACTGGAGGGTCAGCAAGGTGAGCGGCGTGCACCTGTACGGGATCTCGTGCCCGTCGGCTTCGCTGTGCGTCGCCGTCGGGGCGAAGGGCCGCATCCTCACCTCGGCCGATCCGGAGAGCGGGCGGTCGTCCTGGAAGGTCGCCGGGGGCGATGTCGGTCACGGGACCTTCAAGGCGATCTCCTGTCCCTCCGTGAGGCTGTGCCTAGCGGTGGGCAAGGGACGCCGCATCGTGAGTGCCACACATCCTGACGGGAGGCGGGCGTGGAGCGCCGCCGGGGTGAAGGGCGCGCGAGATCTGACCGGGGTCTCCTGCTCATCGCGCCGGTTCTGCGCCGTCGTGGACGGCGACGGTCACTTCCTCACCACGAAGAACCCGACTCGCGGTGCGCGGGCGTGGAAGAGCCACGACTCCTTCGGTGGGACCCTGCGCGGCGTCTCGTGCCCGTCCGCCGAGCTCTGCGCCGCCGTGAGCGGTAACGGCGGCACCGCCCTGGTCTTCAGCCATCCGCGGGGCGACCCGCCGGATTGGACCGGCCGCCGTTTCCATGTGGATGCTCTGAGAGGAGTCTCCTGTCCGAACGCCTCGTTCTGCGTCGCGGTTGGCGTGAGCGGCGCGATCGCGTCCTCCGCGACGCCCAAAGAGGACTGGAGGCTGGTCACGGTCATGAGCCACAATCGGCTGAACGGGATCTCTTGCCCTTCGCGGTCGCTGTGCACAGCCGTCGATGCAGCCGGGAACGTCCTAACGTCCACCCATCCGATGCGCGGCGCACGGCTCTGGGAGTCCAGGAACGTCGACGCCAACGCCCTGACCGGCATCTCGTGCCCCTCGGACCGCTTCTGCGCCGCCGTGGACGACTCCGGCAACGTCGTCACGTCGACGGACCCCACGGGAGGGGAGGGTGCCTGGGCACTCACGATCGTCGACACCTGGGGCGGATACGAGGGCATCTCCTGCGCGTCGAAGCACCTGTGCGCGGCAGGGAGCTTCTTTGGGCATATCGCCGTCTCCGATGGTCCGGTAGACCCCGGGCTCTGGACGGTCACGAGCGTGGACCCAGAAGCTGGCTACGACTTCACCGCGATCGCGTGTCCGTCGGCGTCGCTGTGCGTGGCCCTGGCGGACGCCGGCGGGAGCGTCAGCATCTTCGCCTCGAAGGACCCGACCGGTCCGGATGCGTGGAAGCAGACAGCGGTGATTGACACCGACTTCGGCTCGCTCACCGACGTTTCCTGTCCCTCCGTCTCCCTCTGCGTGGTCACTGTGGGCCCCGGAAGCGGTCCCCCGTCGGAAGATGCCCGGTACATCTTCACGTCCACCCATCCAGCGGGCGGGAAGGCGGCGTGGAGACCGGCGAAGAGCGTGCGCGACCACTGGCTCGACTCGGTCTCGTGTCACTCCAAGTCACTCTGCGTCGCGGTGAGCCGACGTGGCGCGGTGTTCTCGTCGACCCATCCGTTGGGTGGCCGTCACGCCTGGAAGCGCTCGACGATCGCCTCGTCTCGATTCCGCCTCAACGAGATCTCGTGTGCCTCGGACCGGCTGTGCGTCACGGTGGACAGCCGCGGCCGAACGATCGTAGGTCGAGCCCCTAGTCGATCTCAGCCTGTGAGCCGCCGGTACCAGTCCTGGTAGATCCGCCCGCGTTCCTTCGCCGTGTCGACCTTCGCGGCACAGGCCGGGTCCGGGCGCGACTTGAACAGGACCATCGCGCCACCGCCTCCGCCCGGGTAGAAGTACGGCTTGAGCTGGGCGGGCGCGTAAGGGCTCGGATCCATCGGCACCCCGCCGATCCGGAAGTTGTGGACGCTGACGCCTCCCAGGCCCAGCGCCTTGTCGAAGAAGTATTCGCCGTCCCAGTGCCACAGCTCGGGTGATTGGCCCTGGACGATCGAGCCGGTCCAGTGGTCGCGCTGGTAGTAGAAGCACTTCGGCACCGCCGCGGCCACTCGGGCCGGCTCCTTGGAGAGGAAGTCCACCAGTCCCAGGCCGGTGACGTTCTGGTGCCTCTTGTCGAACTCGACACAGAAGGGATCGGCGTTCGGCCGTGGGAAGTTGGTGCCCGTGCCGACGTTCTGAATCTGGCAACGGAAGGGAAGTTGACCGCTCCAAGGTCCCACGACCTGGGTCGACTGACCGAAGGCCGCGCTTGCGTTCAACAGGGTGGCGGCGACGACCGCACCCACGGCGATGTGGATCCACCTCCTCACGGTCGCGAGGCTAGCGGCGTGACCCCGGCCGTGCGCCGGTTCCCGTTTGCGCCACGGAGGTCCGCCGGTTACCGTCACCGATCCGATGGAGGAGGCTAGGCCGCCCGCCAGGGCGGTTCGAAATGAGCTCGCGGCCGAGCTCTCGAGGAGGGAGCTCCTCGGCCGGGCCACCACGCTTGGGCTGGGCGCCCTGGTGATCGGGGCACTGCCGACGGCCGCCCGGATGGCGACGCCCGCCGCGGCCAGGGCGAGCGGCCCGCCCGCTGACCCGGACGGGACGCTTCAGGCCTTCTACGACACGCTGATCCCGGGAGTCAAGGTTCCGGGCCTGAAGACGGAGCTGAGGCACCCGATCCACCCCCACGCGATCATCGGGGCCGACCCCGAGCACGGCGCGGTCTACACCGATGCGCTGCAGCTCGGCAAGAACCCGAAGCTGGGCTTCGAGCTCCTCGCCCCCGCCTTCCTCAGCGAGCTCGAGTCGCGCGCGCTCGCGCAGGGGGCGGTCGCGGATGGCGCGCTGTTTCTCTCCCTCGACTACGACCATCGCCAGGCCGTGTGCATGGGTGGGCTGGCCTTCTCCAACCCCACTCGCGTCGTCTGGGAGGCCGCCGCCGCCGTGGCCTTCACCGCGTTCTGCGCGGCGGCCACGATCAGGAACGCCGATGGCCGGCCCGGGGCGAAGCGAAACCGGGCCGCCGGGTATCGGGTCATGGGTCATCCCGGGATCGCCCCGCACGGCTACCGCGATTTCTCCTACGGCCGCCGCCTGGCCCGCGGCAGGACCACTGGTGGCTCCCTCCCGTGACGCAGCGCGTCGACGTCTGCATCGTCGGCTCGGGCTTTGGCGGCTCGATCGCGGCCTGGCGGCTCGCCGAGCTCTACCGGGCCGCCGGCCAGGACCCGAGCGTTGTGGTGTTGGAGCGGGGGATGAGGAAGGGTCACACGGACTTCCGCCAGTCGATGGACATCGACCACCTCTCGGACATCTACGCGCTGGTCCAGGGGCAGGGCGCGCAGATCGTGCTGGCGAACCTGGTCGGCGGTGGCTCGAATCTCTACCTCGCTGCCTCGCTCCGTGCTCCCAGTGAGACCTTCGAGCGGACGGACACTCGGACGGATGACGGCCCACGCAGACGCATGTGGCCGCGGGCGATCAGCCGCCGGACGCTCAATCCCTACTACGGCCGAGCCGAGCACGGCCTCCGCGTCGCCCCGACGAGCTGGGACATGGTCTCGAAGTCGGGGGGCATCTGGGCCGCCATGCTCCGCGAGGCCGGCCACACCTGTGACCGAGTGCCGCTCGCGATCAGCCCGGAGCGCTGCGTGAACGCCAAGTGGTGCTACACGGGCTGCATCTTCGGGGCCAAGAACTCGCTGATCACCAACTACCTCGCGTCGGCGGAGCTGGGCGGGGTACGGGTTCGCCCGCTGACGCAGGTCAACTACGTGACGACCTCGAGCGCCCGCCCGTATCGGTGGATCGTCAAGGGCAACCGGGTCGACCCGGCGACCAAGGGGTCCGCGGGCGCGATGGAGGACATCGAGTGCAAGGTCGTGATCCTCTGCGCCGGAGCAATGGGGACGCCTCCAATCCTCATGCGGTCCAGGCTCGAAGGGTCCCTGGTTTCGCTCTCCTCCCACCTCGGCAAGCACTTGGGCGTGAATGGCGACCACGTCGCAGCGATCGAGATGAACCCGGGCAAGGTTTCAGACGTGCTCGGCCTGCCCGGCTACAACGAGTTCTACAAGGGCCGCCCCATCACGGTGATGAGCTATGACCACTGGGTGGGAAGGCGTGGTCGCCAGCACGACGGCACGCGGTTCACGCTCCAGGAGATCCTGCTCTCCCAGCTCACCAACTTCCTCTACGACGACGGTCGGGTCCCACACGGTGAGCCCTCGTGGTGGGGGCGCCAGAAAAAGCGCTCGATCTCGAGCTGGTCGAACCACCTGGAGATCCTCGCGATGGTCGAGGACACAAACGACGGCTCCTTTTACGCGGTTCCGCCCGAGCAGGGCGACTTCGTCCAGCCCAATGGCGGACCGGTCGGCATCGGCCTCTTCAACTACGAGCTCTCCGACCAGTCGGTGCGGGTTCGCGAGGCGGCGAACGCGGCGATCAAGGCCGTCTGCGAGCGGCGGGGCGTCGGCAGATTCCTGAAGCTCGCCGAGACGCCGGGCGTCTATGGCGCCCATCCGCTGGGTGGATGCCGGATGGCCGACTCGGCCGACCTCGGCGTCGTCGACGACGGCTGCGAGGTCTTCGGGTACGAGGGGCTCTTCTGCATGGACTCGTCGGTCATCCCCACCAGCCTCGGCGTCAACCCGTCGCTGACGATCTCGGCCGTCTGCGAACGCGCCGCGGCGATGCTCGTCGGGCGCGGGGCCGACTACGGCCTGCCAAAGAGGCCGAGGGGCACTCGGTTCAACACCCCTGGCGAGCACATCGGACCCCGCAGGCTCCCCTGATACTTTTCGAGCGTCCGCCGGATGAGCGACGACGACCACCCTCCGAGTACGAGGCTGCATACGGCAAGCGCTAGCCTCGCGCGAGCGCCGCGGCGATGAAGGTCCTCCTTCTCGTTCTCCTTCTGCTGCTGGTCTTCCTGAACGGGCTGTTCGTGGCGGCGGAGTTCGCTCTGGTGCGCGCAAAGCGAAGCCGCCTCGAGTTGATGGCCAGCGAGGGCACGCGGGGCGCCCAACAGGCGCTGGGGCAGATCGACAGGATCGACGAGTACCTGTCGGCGTGCCAGGTGGGCATCACCATGGCGTCGATCGCGATCGGCTTCCTGGGCGAGCCATCGCTGGCCCGCCTGCTGGAGCCCGTGTTCGGCGGGCTCTCGCACGGGGTGGCGGTGGGGATCTCGGTTGCGATCGCCTTCGCTCTCGTGACCGCGATCCACATCTCGGTAGGCGAGCAGGTGCCCAAGATGCTCTCGATCACCCACGCCGAGGACGCCTTGCGTACGCTCGCCCCGCCCCTGGCCATGTTTCGCGCCGCCAGCGCGCCCTTCACCGTCGCCCTCAACAGGCTCTCAAACGCGATCGTGCGCCTCTTCGGTGTCCGTCCCGACACGCTCGAGGAGCGGCACACCGAGGAGGACGTGAAGGCGATCATTCGCCAGTCCGCGACCGGAGGACGGCTCGATCCCGGAGAGGCCGTGATGCTCGGCGGCGTGTTTCACCTCCACGAGCAGGAGGCGCGCGAGGTGATGACGCCGATCCCGGCGGTGATCACCGTCAACGCCTCGGTGACGGTCGAGGACGCGCTCCAGCGCTGCGTCTCATCGGGTCACACGCGGCTGATCGTGATCGAGGAGGACAACCCGGACCGCGTCCGGGGGGTGGTCCACAACAACAGCCTCGTGCGCCTCTACATGAACACCGGGCCGGATGCCCCGATCGAGCCCGCCATCCGCGAGGTGCCGATCTTCCCCGAGACCAAGCCGCTGGACGATCTGCTCGCGGAGCTTCAGCGCCAGCGAAGCTCGATCGCCGTAGTCTCGGACGAGTACGGCCGGACCGTGGGGATCGTCACCGTGGAGGACATCCTCGAGGAGGTGGTCGGTGAGATCGAGGATGAAACCGACCCCCGCGCGGCCTCGATGCGCCAGCTGACGGACGGCGACTGGTACGTGCGGGGGCACGTCTCGCTTGGCGACTTGGAGGACGTTGGCATCGAGCTGCCGGTCTCCTCGGATGCCTTCAACTCGATCGGCGGCTATGTCTTCTCCGAGCTCGGTCGCCTTCCGAAACGCGGCGACCGGATCACTGCGAACGGCTATGAGATACGGGTCGAGTCGGTCCGCGAGAATCGGATCCTCGCGGTGCGAATTCACCGTCGCGCGACTGGGGAGTTTCCGCGGCAGGCCGGCACCAGCGAGTCGCCGGCCCACGGCTAGCGCGCGCCCGCGGCGCCGCCTCGCTGTGACCCCGAGCTTCCGTCCGCGAGCGGCTCTAGCTTGCGACCGTCCGGCTCACCTAAAGGGGTTAGGCATGTGGGTAGTGAAGCTCACCGACAAGCAGCTCGAGGTTCTGAGAGCCGTGCTTCGCGCCGAGGAGCATCTAGGGCCCGCCTTGCGAGGAGCGCTGGAGTCGCTCGACCTGGCGCGCTGGGACGAGCTCCCGGAAGCTCAGCTTCCCTGGGATGCCGTGAGCGACGCGGCGCGGCGTCAGGGGATCTCCGAGGCCGATGTGATCTGGGACCTTGCGGGCAAGCCCAAGCGGGCCGCCGCGTAGTCCCTCACCTGTACTCGTAAAAGCCCGTCCCGCTCTTGCGGCCGACCTTGCCGGCCCCGATCAGCTCCTCGATCAGCCCCGGAGCCCGGTAGCGCTCCTCTCCCGTGTCGGCGAACAGGCTTTCGCCAATCGCGGCGGCCACGTCGAGCCCGATGAAGTCCAGCAGGCGGAGCGGCCCCATCGGGTGCCCGGCCCCGAGCTCCATGCAGGAGTCGACCTCCGCGCTGGCCATCCCGGTCCGCTCGGCGAGGCGAACCGCGTCGAACAGGTAGGGGAACAGGAGGCGATTGACCACAAACCCAGGCTGATCGGGAACCTCGATCGCCGTCTTGCCGAGCGCGCTGCACCAGGCGCGGGCCCGCTCCTTGACTCCCTGCCGCAGCGCATCCGGCAGACACAGCTCGATGAGCTCCATCCGGTGCACCGGGTTGAAGACGTGGAGGCCGTACAGCCGGTGCGGATGGCCAGAGCGGGTGGCCAGCTCGGTGATCGAGAGGGAGGAGGTAGTGGTCGCGAGGTCCGCCTGGGGGCAGGCGTCGCCCAGGGAGCCGAGCAGCCGGGCCTTTGCGTCGAGCTCCTCCACCACCGCCTCGACGAGGATGTCGCACGCGGAGAGGTCGCCCGGGTCCGTGGTCACCCGGATCCGATCCGCCGTTGCACCCTCGGCCTTCGAGCACTCGGCCTGAGCCCGCTCCTCGGCACGCCACGCCGAGACGTCGCTGCGGGCCAGCAGGCGAACTGGGCCCAGCACGCTGGCGGAAGCGGCCAGGGCGCAGGCGATGGTCCCGCTGCCGGCGATGGCAGGCTGGGTGTATGGCTCGGCCTCGGTCACCCGGCCTGGTTCCTATCACGCGGGTGCGGGGGCCGTGGCTTGGAGCCGCGTGGCGCGCCGAGAGGCCTGCAGTAGGGTCTTCCTCGGGAGGTTCATCCGATTCGCTCCAGGCAACCACGCCGACGCAGCCCTGCATGCTTCGGCTTGACAGCCGTTCTGCTTCTGCTGGCCGCGGCTCCCTCGGCCTCCGCCTCGATCGAGTTCGTGAGGCAGTGGGGCACCAATGGCTCCGGGAATGGGCAGTTCAACGGACCACTCGGAATCGCGACCGATACCTCGGGGAATGTCTACGTTGCCGACGCCTTCAACTCCAGGGTGGAGAAGTTCGACTCGTCGGGCACATACCTGACGCAATGGGGCGGTCACGGCACGGGCCCTGGGCAGTTTTCTTTTCCAATCGGCGTCGCCACGGACTCGTCCAACGACGTGTACGTCGTTGATGGCGGCGGCCCTTCGCCGCGTGTCGAGAAGTTTGACTCCTCGGGCAACTACCTCACGCAGTGGTCCGGACCCGGGCCTTTCGACGCTCCGCAGGGGATTGCCACGGACTCCTCCGACAATGTGTATGTCGGGGACTACGACGGTTCAGACATTCAGAAGTTCGACTCCTCCGGCGGCTTCATCACTAGCTGGGACAACAGCGGCTCACGCAGCAGTGGGTTCTACCCCATGGGCGTAGGGACCGATTCCTCGGACAACGTCTACGTAACCGACGCGAGCGACGAGGATTCTCGCGTCGAAAGGTTCGACTCATCGGGAAACTTCCTCGACGAGTGGGCAGACACCGATGACAATGGATATTGGGGTGTCGCCACCGACTCGTCTGGCAATGTCTATGTGTCCGACCTGCTTAGGTCGCGGATCGTCAAGTTTGACTCCTCGGGCACCTTCCTAGCCGAGTGGGGCAGCTTTGGCACAGGTCAGGGGCAGTTCGAAGATCCGTACTTCATTGCGATTCACGCTGACAACGTCTACGTCTCCGACGGCAACAACCACAGGATCCAAGAGTTTCACCTCGGCCGGAACCCGCCGGACACGACGATCACTGGCGGACCCACCGGAACGACTAACGATCCCACTCCGACCTTCAGCTTCTCCTCGCCGGACCCAGACACCAGCTTTCAATGCAGGGTGGACTCGGGGTCCTTTGCGCCTTGTGAATCGCCATACACCACCTCCCCCTCCCATCTGAGCGATGGCTCCCACACGTTCTACGCGCGCGCCATCGATCCAGGCGCGACCGATCCCACCCCGGCGGCTCGCACGTTCACGGTGAAAACGACGTCAGTCAGCGTCTCCGGCAACATCCTGGTCGTCACGGCGGTCCCGGGGGCAGCGGACAACGTCGCGATCCATCACCCTCACCCCGGGACATTGCGGGTCACGGACCTCCCCGGCGAAGGCTATGGCGGTTCGGCCATCCATGTGGGGCCGGGATGCGTGCTCATGCCAGCGGAGCATGGCCCCGAGGCCGCTAGATGCCGTGCATTCGGGGTGACCCGGATCCGGGTAAGCGCAGGAGATCAGTCCGACAGGGTCACAAACGGAACAAACATCGTCAGCTTTCTCTTCGGCGGGATTGGGAGCGACACGCTGCTCGGTGGCTCGAACGCGGACACTCTCACCGGCGGGCCTGGACCGGACGCGATGATGGGCAGGAACGGAAACGACCAGCTCCACGCCCGCGACCTGACCTCCGACGCGAGCATCAACTGCGACGGCGGAAACGCCCCGGGATCCGCCGACAAGGCCGATCTGGACGAGCTTCCGAAGGACCCCAATTCAGTGGTCCAGGGCTGCGAGACGAAGACGCGGCACTGATGATCGGCGATTCGCTGGCCGGTCCCCCATCTCGAGGTCGCGGACTGGGATCGTGCCGTACGACACGCCGTTGCGTACCCTGGTCTTGATGGAGGAGCAGTTGAGGCGACACCGGCCGGTGAGCGGGGCCGCGGCGGGGTTCGTGCTCGCCGTAATGGTCCTCGGCGCGGTCTCGATGTGGACTGTGATCCCGTTCGGCTGGCTCTGGATCGGATCGAGGCTCTCACACACCCAGGCGCCGTCCGGCGGTCCCTACATGATCGTCTTCTTCGGCATCGTCTGTTCGATCATCGCTATGGCCTGGGTGCTGTCGCGCCTCAACCAGCTCTACGTGCGGATCACCGGCAGCGCCAAGGTCCCGCAGCGCTACCTTCCCGCTTGGAGGAAGAGCCTCAGCGACGAGCGCGAGCTGCCGCAGGGCATGTCGGTGCTCGAGGCCGTGATCCTGAGCTCCGTCCTGCTGGCCGCCCTCGCGATGGTCGTCTGGTTCTTCGTCGCCGCAGGCTCCCCGATACCCAGCCAGTAGCGACTGACTGGTCAGTCAACCAATCGGTTATCGTCAGGTGTGAAGGTGCGGCTGTCGATGCCGCGGCCATGCTGGTCCCGCGGGCCGGCGCCGAGAGAACCGAATGGAGGGTGATCCCTGATGGCGAGCAACGGGAAGTTCCAGGGACGTGAGGTCGTGATCGTCGAGGCCGTCCGGACTCCGATCGGGCGCGGGCACGAGCAGAAGGGCTATTACAAGGACGTCCACCCCTCCAACCTCCTGGCGAAGACCTATTCGGAGCTGATCGCGCGGACCGGTATCGACGCCTCTGAGGTAGGCGATGTGATCGCCGGCTGCGTGCAGCAGTTCGGGGAACAGGGCCTCAACATCGGCCGAAACGCGTGGCTCGAGGCCGGCCTGCCGATCGAGACCCCGGCGACGACGGTCGATCGCCAGTGCGGCTCCGCCCAGCAGGCCGTCAACTTCGGTGCCGCCCTGATCGCCTCCGGCGTCCACGACGTCGCGATCGGCTCCGGAGTCGAGCACATGGGCCACATCTCCTTCGCCGACAGCATCGAGGTGATGAAGGAGCACGGTGCTGCCTTCAGCCCGGAGCTCCTCGAGCACTACAACCTCGTCCCGCAGGGGATCTCGGCCGAGATGATCGCCGACAAGTGGGAGATCCCACGCTCCGAGCTCGATGAGATCGGCCTGCGCTCCCACCAGCTGGCCGCCAAGGCGACCGAGGAAGGTCGCTTCGAGCGCGAGATCATCCCGTTCGCGGTCAACGGTGACACCTACGTGACCGACCAGGGCATCCGCCCGGACACGAGCCTCGAGAAGCTCTCCGAGCTGAAGCCGGCGTTCAAGGAGGACGGCAAGATCACGGCGGGCAACTCGTCGCAGATCTCCGACGGCGCCGCTGGGGTGCTGATGATGACTCGCGAGAAGGCCGCCGCGCTCGGGCTCGAGCCCCGAGCCAGGATCGTCGACGAGACGACGGTCGGCGTGGACCCGGTGATCATGCTGACCGGACCCATACCCGCGACCCGGAAGATCCTGGAGCGAAACGGGATGCAGATCGGCGACATCGACCTGATCGAGATCAACGAGGCGTTCGCCTCGGTCGTCGCCGCCTGGCGCCGCGAGCTCGAGCCCGACATGGACAGGGTCAACGTCAACGGCGGCGCAATCGCCCTCGGCCACCCGCTCGGATCGACCGGCGCCCGCCTGATCACCACCCTCCTGCACGAGCTCGAGCGCTCCGACAAGGAGATGGGCCTCGTCACGATGTGCTGCGGCGGCGGTCTCGGGACCGGGACGCTGATCCAACGCGTTTGACGGAAGCCGACGAGCATCTGCGCTCCGTCGATCACGTCCTGCGGGGCTTGATCGACGAGCGCGGAGCGATCGATCCCGAGACGGACCGACGGGGCAGCCGGCCTGACGCTTACCAGGCGCTCGCCAGGGCGATCGTGGGGCAGCAGCTCTCCACCAAGGCCGCCGCCTCGATCTGGGGGCGGGTGACCGAGCTGTTCGAGGACGAGACCCCCTCGCCCGCGCAGCTGATCGAGGCGGACGGCCAGACGCTCCGCGACGCCGGCCTCTCGTGGTCGAAGGTGGGCTTCCTCAAGGATCTCGCCGAGCGAGTCGGGGACGGCCGCCTCGACCTGGAGCACCTGAGCGAGCTCTCCGACGAGGACGTGGTCGCCACGCTGACCGAGATCAAGGGCGTCGGCCGCTGGACGGCGGAGATGTTCCTGATCTTCCACCTCGGCCGTCCGGACGTGGTCTCCACCGGCGATCTCGGGATTCGCCGGGCAACCCAGATCGCCTACGGCCTCGACGAGCTCCCCGGCCCCACCGAGCTCGAGCGAATCGCAGAGCCCTGGCGGCCTCATCGCACCCTGGCGTGTCTGTACCTCTGGCGCTCGCTCGACAACACTCCCGCCTAGCGTGTCCCGGCCAGGCGCTCCGGTAGGGTGCCCGCGGTCCGGGTCCGCTCCTAGGGAGGTCGTCAGTGAGGAAGAGGTTGCTCGCCACCACCACGCTCGCGCTCGCAGCGGGGTCAGTCGCCGCAGGATGCGGCGGAGGGGACGACACGACCACGGTCAGCGGCGCCAGCGGCGCCACAGGCGCTCAGGGAGCTCCCCTGAGCAAGCAGGCCTTCCTCGCCAAGGGCAACGAGATCTGCAAGAAGGGCAATCAGACGCTGGACCACGAGGTGGCCAAGTACTTGAAGAGCCTCGGCCTGAGCGAGAATCAGCAGCCCACCTCGGCGCAGTTCGACGAGCTGGCAACCAAGACCGCGATCCCGAACATCCAGGCGCAGATCACCGCGATCGAGGCGCTTCCGGCTCCGTCGGGTGACGAGGACCAGGTGAAGGCGATCACGGATGGCGCTCAGCAGGCCCTCGACAAGGCCAAGTCGGATCCCGCGCTGCTGCAGCAGAACGGCAGCAGCGACCCGTTCGCGAGCGTCAACAAGCTCACGAAGCAGTACGGGCTCGACGAGTGCGCCAGCAGCTGATCCAGGCGGCCTGATGAGCGCCCTCGGGCGCATCTCGATCGCCGCGATCGCCGAGACGGCGGACGATCTCGCCGAACAGGCGCGCCAGGCCGAGGTGGCCGGAATCGACTGCGTGTGGACGCCGGAGCTGTTTCGCAGCTCGGTCACCCAGGCGACGTGGATCGCCGCCGCCACCGAGCGGATCGGCGTCGGCACGGGGATCGCCTGGGCGTTCACGCGGAGCCCGTTCATCCTCGCGGTCACGGCGCTCGACCTGGACGAGATGTCTCAGGGCCGGTTCAGGCTCGGCCTGGGCGCCGGCGTCAAGCGCCTCAACGAGACCTGGCACGGGGTTGAGTACGGCCGCCCGGCGCCTCATCTTCGGGAGACGATCGAGGCGGTGCGCCTGATCATGCACAAGGCCCATGCCGGCGAGCCCATCCGGTACGCCGGCAAGTACCACGACATCGACATCAAGGGCTGGGTACGCCCGCACCCACCCGCCCGCGATTCGGTACCGATCTACGCGGCTGCGGTTCAGGAGGGGATGGCTCGGATGGCGGGCGACGTTGCCGATGGGCTGATCGGCCACCCGATCTGCTCCTTGCGGTGGCTCGACGAGGTGTTGGTGGCGAGCTTCGAGCGCGGGCTCAGCCGCTCGGGCCGAGACCGGGCCGATTTCGACTTCATCCCCACGGTGAGCTGCGCGATCTCCGACGATGAGGAAGCCGCGTACGAGGCGGCGCGCCGGACGATCTGCTTCTACGCCACCGTTCGCACCTACGCACCGCTCTGGGAGATGCACGGGTTCGCCGCCGCGGCCGTCGCGGTCGGCGATGCCTTCCGGGCCGGGGATCTCGCGACGATGCCGGCGGCCATCCCCGACGAGATGGTCGACGTCTATTGCGCGGCGGGTCCGCTCGACAAGGTCCGGGCCCGGGTGGCAGAGGTCGCCGAGCGCGGCGACGGCGTCTTCCTGACTCCCCCGAGCTACTTCATTGCGCCCGAGGAGATCGCCGCCTACCAAGCGCGGATCGTCGAGGGCTTCGCGCCCACGCCGGTGTCATAGCTGCGACGAATCCGAGCAAGCTCGGATCACCGGTCGCCTTCGGCTCCCTGGGAGCATGCCGGCGGAGTTGTTCGGCTAGCCGAGCCGCCCGCCGACGAACTGCACCATCCCGGCCAATCGCTGGCGAACGTTCTGGAACCCGCGCTCGGTGAGCGCGTCGACGATCTCGTCGGACTCGAAGATCCGCATCCCGCTCGCCCCTTCGAGCAGCGGTTTGAGCGGTCGCAGCGTGAGCTGACGGCGCACCGAGGTCATCAGGGCGATTCGCCCTCCCGGGGCCAGCACCCTTCGCATCTGGTCGAGGGCGGCGAGCGGATCGGCAAACAGGTGTAGCGCCGCGAAGCAGCAGACTCCGTCGAAGGCCCCGTCGCGGAACGGAAGGTCGGTCGCGTCGGCTCTCACCAGGGCGACGTTCCCCAGGCCCGCGTCCTGGAGATCAGCCACGCCGCGGTCGAGCATCGTCCGCGACACATCGGTGCCGACGACGAGGCCCTCGTCCCCTACCGTGCGCGCGAACTCACGCGTGAAGTTGCCGGGCCCGCACGCCAGGTCCAGCACCAGATCGCCGGTCCCGAGCCCGAGCAGCAGACGCGCGATCCTGATCTCCTCGGCCATCCCGGGCCCCGTGATCCCCTTGACCGCCCGCGCCAGCCCGGGCCGCCAGTAGCGCTCGTAGATGGCGGGGACGAACCGGGTGGTCATCAGATCCTGGGCGGCGCCGGTCGACGGCAGCTCTGCGTCCAGCAGGTCGAGATAACCGGCCGCGGATGCCGCCGAATCACCCGCCCGATCCGCCGCCTCCGGGCCGAGCAGCGCCACGGCTCGGCTCACTGCGTCGAGCTCGGGTTGTTGGGTGGAGGGCATCCGCTGGGCGGGCGTCAGTGCGCGGGTGGAGGGCCCGGCCCCACGCCGCGGGGATCGCCGGAGTGGCGCGCGAGCTCCTCGAGCCGCGCGATCTGCCGCTCGCCCTCCACCCGCACGGGGTCGTCCTCGTCCAACCCGTCGATCAAGCGCTGGATCCGGTTGCGGATCTGGAGGGCGAAATGGGGCGTCGAGGGCCCGGCCAGGGCGCGGATGTCCTCGACGGTCGTCTGATCGCGGTGCGCAAGCCGGTCCGGGCGCTCGGCCTCGCTCACAGGTTCTGGCTCCTCGGCGCGATCATGGCTTGGATGGCCGGGGTGGCTCGTGTTCGGGCGGTCCGGTCCGGGCGCTCAGGCTCGGGCCGGGTCCGGACCTTACCTGTGCCACCTCGGCGAGATCGTCGACCTGCGCCTGGAATCCGACCGAGATGGCGTGCTGGTCGCCGATCAGCCACACGTGGTTGTAGACCGCGCGGGTAGGATCGCTGACGTAGCCGGGCTTGACGTCGAGCAGGTAGCTCCGCAGCGGCGCCGGCACCTGGGTCGCGTCGTCCGTGAGCAGGAGCGGCCCCCAGTCCCCACTGGCCGACAGCGCGGATGCCGCGGCGGCGTCGAGCGAACGGGTGTCGTCCGCGATCACGAAGCCGTGGCCGGGATCGTTGATGTTCCAGCCGAAGGTCCCGTCGACATAGCGCGCGAAGTCGATCGCGTTCTGCACCGGGTCATCCGCTCCGATCCGCTTTACGGTGGCCGTCACCTTGTCCACCTGCGCCAGCGCCTTGTCGGAGATCGCCGACGGCGGCCCGAGCGCGTAGACGGGCACTCCCTTGAGGCGGCGGAGCGCGTCCAGGGTCGGCTTGGGCACGGTATCCCGCTCGAGGAAGAGCACCGGGTCCCCGGACCGCGCGGCCCAGGCGGCGGCGGGCATTGCGAATTCCGGCTTCTCGGAGCTGACCAAAAGGACGTGTTGCGGCGGCCCCCCACTGAGCGTCCGGCGGACTCGTTCGATGGCAGCTGCCAGCTCCGCTGGGTCCCCGCCGCTGACGCGCTCGGTGCGAAGCCCCGAAGGCGCGGCCGCGGACCCCACCGCAAACACCTGGTGGTCGCCCGTCGTGGCCGAGCCGGTGGGGCTGAGAGCCTGCAACGCGTCGGCGGTGAGGCTGGGTGTCGAGTCGGAGCCCGTGATCAGGATCGGAGCCCCGACGGGCGGCGCCATCAAGCTCGCCGCGGCGATCCCCGAGGCCCAGTCGTCGCCGTTCACCAGCGTGACCGCCGACGGGTTGTCCACGCCGCCCGTCGAGGGGAAGACCGCGAGCGCAACCCCGGCCGCATCGGCCACCGGGTCGACGCCTGCCACCCGCGTGGTGTTCTTGGTCGCGAAGGCCGGGAAGCCCAGCTCCTCGACCGCCTGGGGCTGCTGCTCGTGCACCACGACGCTTGGGGCGGGCGCGGACTGGGCCTTGTCGCCGTCTCCGCGGAGCGAGTCGACGAGGAAGTAGGCGCCGATTCCCAGCCCGGCGAGCGCCAGCAGGCCCACCCCGAAGATCGCGAGGCGCCGTCTCCAATCCACCCACACGCCGGTGAACATACCTGCGGCGCCCTGATCGGTAGGACGCGCTCCACGCAGGCGCCAGGCACGAGCTGCCGTCACGCGGCGCGTTCGACGCTCGCGTCGGTAGACTTTCGACTGGTTGACTGACCAGTCAATCGGCCAGGAGGGCCGCGGGCCGGCCCCCACGATGAGAGAACAGATCACGGAGGGCGCAAGATGGATTTCGGTTTGAGCGACGAGCAACGCGAGTTCCGGGAGCTGTGCCGCAGATTCGCCGCCGAGGAGATCCGCCCGGCCGCCGCCGAGCACGACGCCGACGAGTCGACGCCCTGGGAGGTCATCAAGGCCGCGCGCAAGTGGGGCCTGGAGGGGATCGACCACATCCAGCGCCTGGCCGGCGATCCCGACGGGCAGTTCTCCGTGATCTACGCCGAGGAGCTCCACTGGGGGTGCGCCGGGATCGCGCTGGCGATCTCGGGGTCGTCGCTCGCGGCGGCCGGCCTGGCGTCGTCTGGCACCCCGGAGCAGATCGCCAAATGGGTCCCCGAATGCTTCGGCGTCGGGGACGAGATCAAGCTCGGCGCCTATGCGGTCACCGAGCCCCAGGCGGGCTCGGACGTCAAGAGCCTCCGAACGACGGCGAAGCTCGATGGCGACGAGTGGGTTCTCAACGGGACCAAGGTCTTCATCACCAACGGCGGAATCGCCGACGTACACGTGATCGTCGCGACCGTCGATCCCGAGCTGGGGCACAGGGGCCAGGCCGCATTCGTGGTCCCGAAGGGGACGCCGGGGCTCAAGCAGGGCAAGAAGGAGTCGAAGCTCGGCATCCGCGCCTCCCATACGGCTGAGGTGATCCTCGAGGATTGCCGCGTCCCGGTCGACAACCTGCTCGGCGGCATGGAGAAGCTCGAGCGCAAGCTCGAGCGGGCCCGGTCGGGTGAGTCGAGTGGGCGAGCCTCCAATGCGCTCGCGACCTTCGAGCTCACGCGGCCGATCGTCGGGGCCTCGGCGCTCGGCATCGCTCAGGCGGCCTACGAGTGGACGCTGTCCTATCTCGACAACGGCGGTTCGGCCGACCCGATCGGCGAATATCTGGACGAGAGCTCGACCGCCGGGCGGCCGCCGCTTGAGCGCCAGGCGGTCCAGCAGCGGCTCGCGGACGTGGCCACGGAGATCGAGACCGGACGGCTGCTGGTTCAGCGGGCCGCGTGGATGGGGCGTAACGGCATTCCGATGACCGGCGGGCAGGGCTCGATGTCGAAGCTGAAGGGCGGCGACGTCGCGATGTGGGCCACGCGCACCTGCATGGATCTGGTCGGCCCATACGCCCAGACCCGGGATTGCCCGCTGGAGAAGTGGTTCCGCGACGCGAAGATCTACCAGCTGTTCGAGGGCACGGCCGAGATTCAGCGCCTGGTGATCTCGCGCATGCAGGCGGCGGAGTATCGGGAGCGGCTCGCGGACGGCGTCGCGATCGCGGCGGACGCCATGGCCTCCGCGGCGCCCGGCAACGGGAGCGGCCCGAACGGCGAGCGGCCGCAACCGGCGCAGTCGCAGAACGGCGCCGTCCACTCGGAGAAGCCCGCCGCAAATCCAGCCTGACGTGGGCGGGCTCGGCCCGCTCCTCCATCCGTCCAGCAGCGGCTAAAGCTCGGCGCCAAACGGGCCGATATCGGAGGCGAGCACCGAACGTGGTGCTCGGCCAGCACGCTAGCTCGCCCGAGATGGACGGACGTTGAACCCGATACGCCACCTGAGCCCAATCCGGCATCCGTATCTGTTCGGTGGAGGTATCTCCGGTGCGCTGATCGCCGCCGCCGTGGCGGCGTTCATTTCGATGACGGCCGTCCTCTCGCATACGCAGCTTCCGGGCGGCCCGGCGAGCGTCCTCTCATCGCGTCCGGGCACCCTGACCATCTCCGGGGGCGCCGGCGTCGCCCAGGCGGGCGCCGCCGCCCAAACGGGTACCTCCCCCTCGAGCGGCTCCACTTTCCCAGCGCCGGGCGCGGCGGTTCCGCCCAGCACCCTTCTCGGCACCGGCCCGCTGACCGCGGGCGCCGGCGGATTCACCCTGTCCCCCGGGGGCGCAACCACCGGCACGCCCGGCGGCCCGGGAAATGGGTCCGGCAACGGTCCTGGAAACGGGGGCGGCGGGCGTGGCCCCAACGGCGGCGCGAGCGGCACCCCAGGGCCCGGGTTCCTGACTCCGGGCCAGGGCGTGAACGAGCTGGCCAAGGGCACGGCGGTCCCGACCTTCCTATCTTCGAGCCCGGCCCCGACCGCCAGCGCGGCCGCGCCTGACCCCACGAACGACTCGGGCGTCAACCTCCCGGCGCCCCCCGCGACCGATCCCCCGCCCGTGACCGAGCCGCCGCCTGTCGCTCAGCAGCCGGACCCGACGACCGATCCCGCCGCTGGGGATCCTGCACCGGCCCCGAGCGACCCGCCGCCCGCGACCGATCCCCCGCCGGACGCCACGCAGCCTGGCGCGGGCACGGTGCCGGACGCCGGCTCCCCCGACCCGACCACCGATCCCGCCACTGAGGATCCCGCTCCGGCCCCGACGGACCCACCCCCCGTGACCGATCCCCCGCCGGACGCGACTCAACCCGATCCGGTCACCGAGCCCGAGACCCCGCCGGTCGAGGCGGTCCCGCCGGACTCGGCCCCGGCCCCGGATCCCACCGATCCAGGCGGGGAGCAGCCGAGCCCGGTGGACGCGCAGGCGCCCGAGGCACAGTAGGAGCACGGGCGATGCGCTCCGTTCGACACCGAGCAGTTCCGCCCGGTCGCGCGAAGCGGGCACGGATGCCGTCCCGGCGATCGCTGGTCCTCGGCGTCGTCCTGGTGTCTGCCGGGGTGCTCGCCGGCTATCTGGCCGCTTCGGGCGCCACCGGATCGGGCGCGGCTCGGCCCCAGGCCGGCGCTACCCCCGTGAAGGTCGCGTCTCGGCCCGCCACCCCGGCTGAGGTTGCCACGGCCGGACTGGCCAACGTGGGGAAGCGATCGCTCCTGGGCCGTCAGACGGTCAAGACCAGGATCTCGAGCCACGCGATCATGACCAACAAGAATTCCGGCGACTTCGTTGGCCTCACCTGTCCGATTGGATACACGGCGATCTCCGGGGGAGCCGTCACCGGGTTCATCAACCTGCTGGTCTCGCACTCAGCGCCGATCAAGCCCACCGGGCGTCAGCGCTACACGCCGCGGACCTGGTGGGTGGCAGTGACGAACGTTCCGGTTGACACGCATGCCGAGGATCCTCTGCCCTGGCATCCGGTGGTCAACTGCGTAAACCACATCAGGATCGGCCGGTAGGCGTAGACCGTTTCGGGATCGGCGCGAGCGCTTAAGCTCGGGGCGATGAGTCCAGCCCACGGCCACTCCCACGCCGCGTTCGGGCGGGCGGGCGCGGATCCGATGGCGGGGCGGCGTGAGGGGAACCGAAGGCGGATGACGATCGCACTCGCGATCAACCTGGCGATGCTGGCGGCGGCGGCGATCGGCGGCGTGCTCACCGGGTCGCTCGCACTGCTGGCGGACGCCGGCCACGTGCTGTCCGACGTGGGAGCGATCGTGCTCGCGCTGCTCGCGGCGACGCTCGCCGCCCGGTCTGGAGGTTCCAGGCGGACCTTCGGCTACCAGCGGACAGAGGTGATCGCGGCGCTCGTCAACGGCGTGACGCTGGTGGCGATCGCCGTCCTGGTCGTGGTCGCGGCCGTCAATCGGCTGGGCGATCCCCCCAGCGTCAAGGGGGCGGGAGTGATGGTTTTTGGCGTAGCGGAGGTCCTTGGAAACGGCGCCGCGACGTGGGTTCTCGCCCGGGGTCGCAGGGACGATCTGAATCTGGAGGCGGTGCTGCGTCACTCGGCCGTCGACGTCCTGGGCGCGGTGGCGGTGGTGGTGTCGGGTGGCGTCATTCTCGCCACCGGCTGGCGGCCGATCGACCCGCTGGCGAGCATCGCGATCGCCGGCTTGATCCTCGCGTCGTCCATTCGGCTCGTGAGGGAGCCGCTCGACGTCTTGATGGAGGCGGCCCCCTCGGGAATCGACGTCGACGCGATCGCACGCGCCGTGGGCTCCGTCCCAGGCGTCCGGGAGGTGCACGAGCTCCACGTCTGGACGGTCACGCCCGGGTTCGAGGCGCTCGCGGCCCACGTGGTGGTGGCACCGGGCGAGGATCGCGACCGGGCGCGGCGCGAGGTGGAGTTCCTGCTCCACGATCGCTACAGAATCGAGCACACGACGCTTCAGATGGAGGAGGAGGCGGACGACGCCGCGCTTCTTCAGGTTCAGACCGAACCCCGTCGCACCTAAGACGCAGAATCCTCCTTGACCCGGCGATTCCTGCGCGAGCCAGGGAGGGTGTCGAGCGCGGTGTCGCCGGGTGTATTCGGCTGAAAAGTCCCTTGCGGCAGGCATAACGACTGTTAAGACCTGCTCGCAAAAGCGGCGATCCTGATACTGTGCCGCTCGCATTGTGCCGAGTCCACCCGATCCTGGTCGGGTGGAGCGGGGGAACCAACTTCCTCCAGGGGCGAAAGGTCCAAGGCTGCATGGAGCCAAGCGGACCAAGCGCGACTCTCAGCGCGAGCCCGACAGCTAACCCCGTAGGCACTCGAGTGAGAAATGAGCAAACGGAACAGCCGACCCTTCGCCCACCGCCGTCCGGCGCTGCTTGCGCTGGTTGGCGCCCTGGTGCTCGCGTGCGCCCTGTGGGTCGCCGGCGCCCCCGCCTCCGACCTTCAGTCGAAGCTCGACCAGAAAAAGACGCAACTCGCTCACACGAAGGAGCGGGCGGGCGTCCTCTCCACCACGATCCAGCGTGTCGGTGACCGGCTCGACCACCTTCGAGGCCAGGTGGCGAGCCTGCGAAACCAGCAGGCGACCGTCCAGGATCAGCTCGCCCGCGCCCGGGCTGAGCTGAAGGCCGACAAGGCCCGCCTCGTGCTCCTCCGCGCTCGTCTGAAGCGGGCGCTCAGCATGCTCCGTCAGCGCCTGGTCGAGATCTACGAGTCCGACCAGCCCGACACGATGACCGTGATCCTGGACTCGAAGGGGTTCGACGACCTGCTGAACCGCTACGAGTACCTGCGGCGCGTCCAGCACCAGGACACCTCGATCGCCGGACGCGTCCGGGGCCTGCGAAATCAGGCCAAGGACACCGTCGACCGCGTCCGGGCCGAGCGCGACCAGATCGCCGCCAAGGAGGCCGAGCTCGAGCGCATGCAGGCGACCCTACAAGCCCGCCAAGGGGACCTGATCGACGCCCGCGCCTCCGACCAGCAGCTCCTGTCCAACGTCCAGGACAGCCAGCAGCGGTTGGAGGGCGACGTCAGCGACATCCAGGGCCAGATCCAGGCACAACTGCAGGCCGCTCAGGCGGCGCAGGCGGCTCCGGCGGCTCCGGCGGCTCCGGCGGGCCCGGTTCAGGGCGAGAGCTCCTCGGGGTTCATCTGGCCGGTCAACGGGCCGATCACCTCGCCGTTCTGCGAGCCGCGGCCGTGGGAGGCCTGCCATCCGGGGATCGACATCGGCGTGCCTTCCGGCACCCCGATCCAGGCCGCAGCCGCCGGCACGGTGGCGATCGCCGGGCCCGAGGGTGGTTACGGGAACTACACCTGCATCGACCACGGCGGCGGGCTGTCAACCTGCTACGCGCACCAGGAGTCGATCGCGGTCTCCGTAGGCGAGCACGTCAGCCAGGGCCAGGTGATCGGGATCAGCGACTGCACCGGCCTGTGCTTCGGGCCGCACCTCCACTTCGAGGTCCGGGTCAACGGTCAGGTGGTCGACCCGATGGGCTACCTGCCGTAGCCGCACCGGCGCCAAGGGATGACGCAGCCGACGATCTCAACGCCGCCCCGCCGGGTAGCGGCGTTCACGTACGCGATCGTGGCCTTGGCCGCGCTCGCGGTCTGCTTCCCGGGTGCAGGCGAGGCACAGGATCTGCACGGCCAGCTCTCTCAGAAGCGCAGCCAGCTCGAGCAAGATCGCGCCCGGCAGGCCAGCCTTAGCACCGCGCTCGAGCACTACTCAAGTCAGATCGAGCAGCTCACAACGCAGGTCGCAACGCTCCGCGACCGCGAGGCGAGCGTCCAGCAGGAGCTTGCGGTGAAGGAGGCGCAGCTCCGCCGGGCGAAGGCGAGGCTCGCGAGGCTTCGCACCCGCCTCCGGGCCGCCATGGCGATCTTGAGGCAACGCTTGATCGCGACCTACGAGTCCGCTCCGCCGAACACCCTGAACGTGATCCTAAGCTCCCATGGCTTCGATCAGCTCAGCTCTCGCTATGAGTATCTGAGCTCGATTGAGCATCAGGACACCTCGATCGTCGCCACGGTCCGCAGGCTGCGCGATCAGACCCGCCACACCGTGGACCGGATCCAGGCAGCGCGCGACCGGCTCGCCGCCCAGCGCGAGGAGCTCGCGCGAACCCGGAGCCAGCTTCAGGCTCGAGTCAGCGGGCTCGCTGCGGCGCATAGTCGCAAGACGCGCCTTCTCTCGCAGGTGAGGTCAAACGGCCAGCAACTCCAGGGCGAGATCAGCGACATTCAAGGGCGGATCGAGGCGGCGCAGGCGGCGCAGGCGCCGGAGCCCTCGGCTTCCGGCCTTGGCGGAGCGCCGTCGGTACCACTGGCTTCTTCGCTCGGCCCAGTGCCGGCGGGCCAGGCGATCTCTCCCTTCCCCGCGTCCTCGCCGATCACATGGGGGCGGACGGACCAGGGCATCGACGGCACTACGACCCCAGGCTCGCCGCTCCTCGCGATGGGATCGGGCACGGTGACGATCGGCCACGACCCAGCCGGGTTCGGGGCCTCGTACCCGATCATCCACACGTCGTTTGGCGACTTCTACTACGGCCACTGCGTCCCTACCGTTGCCGACGGAGCCGGCGTGTCGATCGGCCAGCCGATCGCCACAGCTCACACCGGGACCTGGGGAAACTCGACCACTCCGGGCGGTTTTGAGATCGGGGCGTGGCCTCCCGGAGACATGACCGCGGGTTCCGCGATTCGCAGTTGGTTGATAGGTCTTCCACGTAGATGAGCGGTATCAGCCTGGACGTGGTGGCCGCATCCCGATAGGAGTGCCATCGCGCCGGCGGCAAACAGCGCCGGGCCGTTGATGCGTTTGGCGCTGTTTGGCCTCTGCTGAGTGCGCGCAAACCACGCCAGCCCGACCACGCAGAGAACCACCGCGACGTAGAGGTTCAGGCGTAGCCCGAGGAGGTGATGGGCCGGATCCACGCGTAGGACCTCCTCGAAGATCCGAAACCCGGAGTAGCCGGCTACATATAGAGCGAAGAGGCCGGGCGGTCGAACTCTTCGGCTCCTGCCCAGCCAGACGAGAAACCCGGTCAGCGCCAGGTTCCAGACGATCTCGTAGAGGAATGTCGGGTGAAAGGTCGTGAAGCCCTCGTATCCGGCCGGTCTATGGGCGGGATCGATCTCGAGTCCCCAGGGGAGCGTTTTGGGTCCGCCGAACAGCTCCTGGTTGCAGTAGTTGCCGAGTCGCCCGATCGACTGGGCGACGAGCAGCGCCGGCGCCGCGGCGTCGAGAAACCGGGGGATGTCGGCGCCCCGTCGACGGAGCACCCAAAGGCCGGCGAGGGTGCCGAACGCAATCCCGCCCCAGATTCCGAGCCCACCGTCCCAGACGGCGAACGGCCCCCACCAATGGGGCGGCACCTGGTCCCAGCTAGTGGCGAGGGAGTACAGCCGGCCACCGATCAGGCCGGCGGGAAAGCCCCATAGGGCGACCTCCTGAACGAGGCGCGGGTCGCCGCCTTGACGTACCCATCGCCTCGAGGTGATCACGACCGCGGCAATCACGGCCACCACGTAGGCCAATCCGTAGGCGTGGACGAACAAGGGGCCCAGATGGAAGCCGTTTGCCGGAGGGCTTGGAATTGATGCGATCACGCATGGGCAGGATGCCAACCGACCGACGCCGGCTGTTCGGCAAAAGACGGCCGGATACCGCGGCTATACTTCCCGCCGCCCATTGACCTGCCGAATCCGCCGTGGCCTAGCCGCGGCGGAGCGGGGGAACCAAGGGGATGGCGTCGAAGCCGTCCCGGGGGCGAATCGGACGCGCTCGTCCGTAGCGCCGACCTTCGGCGCGAGCCCGACAGCTAACCCCGCAGGCCGACGAAGGAGACGGGTTTGCTCGGGACGCGCCTCAGGCTGGCAATCGCGACCATGTCGGTCGCGGCGACCGCCGCCATGTTCGCCACCGGCCCGGCCGGCGCCTCCGACGGTGGAACGGGCACCGGCCAACATGATCACAACGGCTACGCCAATCCCTTCAAGCCGGCACGCTGGTACGAGGGCAGGATCGACATGGGCGTCGACTACGTGCCGATCCGAAAGCGCGCCGTGGTCGCGATCGGCGACGCCAAGATCCTCGGCTCCGACAGCCACTCCGGCTGGCCGGGTGGCCATCTCCTCTGGTACAAGCTCCTCGACGGCGACCACGCCGGGACGGTGATCTACGTCGCCGAGCAGCTCAAGAAGCTCGCGCCCAAGGGGACCAAGGTGGCCGCTGGCGAGCGAATCGCCACGGCGCTTCCCGGAGGCTCGGGACTTGAGATCGGTTGGGCGAACCGCCGCGGGGAGCCACGTGCGGCTCCCTGCTACAGCGAGGGCATGAAGACCCACACGGGGCGAGAGATGGGCCGATTCCTTCACTCGCTCGGGGCCAAGGTCGGCGACCGGCCCGGACGCGTCCCCGACCATCCCAGCGGCAAGCGTTGCTAGCGGCCTCGGCCTCGGCTGGCGACTCCACCTAGTTCCTACGAGCAGCGAGGACAGAGCCCGCGCAGGACGATCTCGTGCTCCTTCACGTCGAAGGTGGCCCCGTCAGAGACACGCCGAATGGCTCGCTCGAGTCTCCCGTCCTCGAACGGCGTGACCCGCCCGCAGCGATCGCAAACCATGTGGTGATGATGCTCACCGTCTCGTTCAGCGCGCTCGTAGCTTGCCCTCCCGCGGCCGACGTCTACACGGTGAACCAACCGCAGCGCCTCGAGCTGGTCGAGGGCCCGGTAGATGCTCGCGCGTGCAACCCCGACCTCGCGGGTGCGCAGGTCGTCCTCGAGTTCCAGCGCCGTGACGGCGCAGTCATGGCCCGCAAGCGCCTCGATGACCGCCTCTCGGGCACCTCCCTTCTGGTATCCCGCATCATGGAGCGCGCCGAGCGCATCCTGGACCCACTCCCTGTCGAGGCCGTGGGTCATGAACCCGATCCTAGATCCGCGATCGGCTGCCTGCGGGCTCGCGCCTTCACGCTGCGAGCCAGCACGGCGAACGCGTAAAGCAGAACCAGCGCCAGAGCTACAGAGGCGCCGGCAGCGGTGCCGAGGTAGTACGAGGCGTAGATTCCGAGGAGCCCTCCTAGCGCGGCGGTCGCTGCGGAGATCAGCATCATCGTCCCGATCCGCGCCGCAAGCTGCCGGGCCACCATCGCCGGACCGACGAGCACGGCCAAGACCAGCAGGTTGCCGAGCCCCTGGATCGCGACGACCACCATCAGCGCCGTGAGGATGAGGACCGCGGTCTCGGCAATCGCGGGCTGCACGCCGAGGGAGGTGGCGGCGGCGCGATCGAACCCGGTTACAAGCAGCCGGCCGTGAAGCAAACGCAGCACCGCGAGAACCGCGATCGCGCTCACGGCGGCGAGGGCGAGGTCGGTATCGGAAGTCCCGAGGATGTCCCCGAACAGGAGATTCGAAAGGCCCGGTGGAGAGGCGCGCGAAAGGGCCATGAGCGCCCCCGCTCCGAACAGTGTGGTGACGACTACGGCGATCGCCGTGTCACTGCCGACCGTTGGAAGCTGGCGCGCAGCTGCGATCGCGAGAGCAGCGACCAGGGCGCCGGCGAGCCCGCCGATCACGAGCGGAGCTCCGAGGAGCGTCGCCAGGACGAGGCCCGGGAACAGCGCGTGCGAGAGCGATTCGGCGCTATAGGAGAATCCGTAGAGGACGACCCAGCACCCCAGCGTCCCGGCCCCTATCCCTACGACGGCGAGTTCCAGGATCGCCCGCCTGAGGATGGGGTCCCTGATCGGGTCCGTGATCGCCCCCGAAGTAGTCGCGGCCGCGAGCTCAAGTCGCATGTTCGTGGTGGTGGGGAGGAAGGATCAGCCGCCCCGGCTGACCGGGGAGCTCAACGATGGTGCCGCCATAGGTCTCCTCGAGAGTTGGCAGATCGAGGACGGCGCTCGGCTCCCCGAATGCGATCTGGCGGCGGTTGACGCATAGGACCCTGTCCATCCGGTGGGCCTGCTGGAGGTCGTGTCCGGCAACGACCACGCTGCGCCCGGAGGCGGCCAAACTTGCGATCAGCTCCTCGAGTCCCGCTGCGCTCGTCGCGTCGAGTCCGGTGAAGGGCTCGTCGAGGAGGAGAAGCTCAGCCTCCTGAACAAGTCCGCGGGCGATCAAGACGCGCTGGCGCTGCCCGCCCGAGAGCTCGCCGAACGTGGCATGTTCGCGGCCACTGAGGCCGACAGCTTGGAGCGCGTCGCGTGCCGCCTGGCGCTCCGCCTTGGCCGGCCGCCGCCACCATGGCAGGCGGGCCAGCGTACCCATCAGGGCGACGTCGAGTGCCGACACCGGATAGTCGAGGCGTGAGCGCTCCGTCTGCGGCACGACGCCGCGTCGGGCGGACACTCGCAGCGACCCGCCGAGCGGGTCTAGCTCTCCAAGCAAGACGCGAAGCAAGGTGGTCTTGCCGCCGCCGTTGGGCCCTAGCAGGGCCACGCGCTCTCCCCGGGTGATCGTGAAGGTGAGGCCTTCGATCGCCGCCCGGCCGTTGTATCCGGCTGCGAGCTCCCTGGCCTCGACCAAGGGCGCCGATGAGGTCATCCCTCCCCTGTCCCGAAGCAAGACCGCTGCCCGCCGGTGAAGCCGCGGACCATGGCCTGGGCGTTCGCGCGCTCCATCCCCACGTAGGTGGCGCCGGGAGAGCCACTGGGTCCGAGGGTGTCGCCATAAAGCGTGTAGTTCGAGCTCGCACCGGTCTCACTGGCGATCGTCTCGGCAAGTTTGGGGTTGATCGAGCTCTCGGGGAAGACCGCCTTCACCTGCTCCCGGCGAATCAAGTCGACGAGATTCGAAACGGCTTTCGCGGATGGCTGTGCCTGGGTCGTCTGTGAGGGAATCACGGCGCCGACGACGTCGATCCCGTAGCGCATGGCGAAGTAGTTGAAGGCATCGTGGTCGGTGACCAACTCGCGTGAGCCCGCTGGAACCCTCCCCATACAGGCGGCGATTTGGTGGTCCAGGGTGTGAAGCGTCGCCAGGTAACTCGAGGCGTTCCTGCGGAAGGTCGCGGCATCCTCCGGATCCGCGTGGGACAGTTGCGCGGCGATCGTGCGAACCGCGGCCTCGGCGTTCCGCGGGTCGTGCCACCAATGCGGGTCGTACTGGGACGCTTCCGGTCCACTCGACTCTCCAGGGAGCTTCTCGGGGACCTGGGCCCCGAGGTCGACTACGGTCGCTCCGCTGCCGCTCTCCTCCACGACCTTGCTGATCCAGTTGTCCAGGTTGTCGCCGTTGGCGAAGACGATGTTCGCCCCCGCGGCGTTCACGATGTCCGTGGGCCGCGGCTCGTACTCATGCGGGTCGGTGTTCGGCTGGAGGATCTGGTCGACATCGATCGCGCTCCCACCCACCTGGCGGACGAAGTCGCCGATCTGGGTGGTCGTGGCGACCACCTTCGGCCCCCCCGAGCTTCCAGCGCTCGAGCCCCCGCAGCCCGTGACGGCCAGCAACACGGCGATGGTCGCGGCGACGATCACCGCGAGCCTGATTCGGACCCGGACGAGCCGGACGAGCGCCGCGACGGCGAAGACGCCACCCGCGATCACGGCGATCGTCGCCCCCGGAGGGGCGTTGGTCTTCACGGATGCCCAGAGTCCGACCACCCCTTCGGCCGCAGCGAGGGCGACGCTCGCGATCTGCAGGGTTGAGACTCGACTGGCGAACAAGCGAGCCGTCGCCGCCGGGACCACGAAGAGCGCGCTGACGAGGATGGCGCCGACTGCGGAGAGCGCCGCCGTCGCCGAGAGGGCGATGAGGGCGAGCAGGACGGCGTCGAGCGGGAGCGGGGGCGCCCCGAGGCTGCGCGCGGCCGCCAGGTCGAAG
>JBOGZC010000017.1:0-47948 GCA_050697075.1 Solirubrobacterales bacterium
ACCCCGGGGGCCCCCGAGCACAAGGTGGTCGTCGGAATGGCGCCGCCCGAGGACTATTGAGCAGGCCGATCGGCGCCACGGAATGCTCCTAGCCGCCGGACTGCTCGAGGTAGGCCCCTAGCATCGCCGCGGCCTCGTCCTCGTGCCCCGGCATCAGGTGCCCGTAGCGGTCGAGGGTGACCGTGATCGAGGAGTGCCCCATATAGGAGGAGAGCGCCTTGGCGTTGACGCCGGCGGCGATCATCAGCGCCGCGTAGGTATGGCGGCACTCGTGGAGACCGATCGGATCGAGGCCCGCGCGGCGCCAGATCGGACGGGCGCGGCGGGCTAGCTTCAAGGTGTCGATCGCCCTGCCGCCTCCCGGCCCGAAGACGAGCTCTTCCTCTTTGTCCGTGCTTTGAAGCTTGTGAGCGGCGAGCAGCGAGGGAAGCGGCTTAGCGAGCGGGACGCGCCTCCTCCCCGCCCGGCTCTTCGGCTCGATCGGGCCCTCCCTGTCGTCCCAGCCCTGCTCGACGCGAATCAATCCGCGCTCGAAGTCGACGTCAGACCAGCGAAGGCCCTTGATCTCGCCGCGCCGGAGTCCGGCGTAGAGCGCCATCGCCCACACGGGGCGATCCCCTGACGGCAGGGCTTCAAGGAGGGCCTTGGCCTCGCCTGGGTGGGCGACTCGGTCGCGCCTCCCACGGCTGGCGGGAAGCGCGAGTCCGAGGGTCGGGTTTACGAGCACCTCGGAGCGCCCGAGCGCCCGGCGGTAGATCGCTTGGAGCGGGAGCAGGGCATTTCTGACCGTTGAGGGGCTCTTTCCCTGGGCCACCAGCTTGTCGACCAGGTCCTGGACGTGGGCCCGGGTTACGGAGGAGAGCCGAAGGTGGCCGAGCTCGGGGACGATCTTCGCGCGGAGCGACTGCTCGTAGCCTCGAAGCGCCGAGGGCTTGTAGGGGGATCCGGAGCGGGTGCGGACGACTCCCGACTTCGCGGCGGCGAGCCATTCATCCGCCGCCTGGTGGATCGTCGTTCGGGTCGGCGCGCGGAGGGTTCCGGTTCGAAGCGCCGCGTGGGTCTCTGCCCGCCAGGCACGAGCGTCGGTAAGCGTTCGGAACGTCCTTCGGATCGTCTTTCGATCGCGGGCCGAGAAGACCTGGGCCTGGTAACCGGGGCGGCAGTCGCAGCTCAAGTCTTTTCGGCTGGCACAGGCGCGGGCGTGGCGGACAACGATCCCCTCGGGGCCTTGGCGGCGAGCGGCCATCCCGGACACATCTAGCTCTTATTCGATTGGAAGTGCCGCGCCGGCGGACGCCGGGCTACGAGGAGCGCCCGTCGTGCTCGGCCGCCGCACCTCGGTGCCTGGGCTTCCACCCGGGACGCGGCACCGAATCGCGCAAGAGCCGCGTATACGGATGCTCCGGAGCGTCGAGAACGTTGCTCGTTGGACCCTGCTCGAGGATCTCGCCATTGCGCATGACGATCATCCTCTCTGTGATCTGTCGAACGACTCCAAGATCGTGCGAGATCACAACGTAGGTGGTGGCCCGCTTCTCGCGAATGTCGGCGAGGAGGTTGAGGACCTGGGCCTGGATCGAAACGTCGAGCGCAGCGACGGCCTCGTCGAGAATAAGGACCTGGGGCTCAGCGGCCAGAGCACGAGCGATGGCAACCCTCTGGCGCTCACCGCCTGATAGGGCTCGCGGCAAGGATCTAGCGTGTCGCTCTTCGAGACCCACCTGGTGCAGCAGGGTCATCGCCTTGTGCTGAGTCTCCTCTCTGGTTAGGCCGAAGTGCAGCCGTAAGACCTCAGCTAGGCAGCTAGAGACCCGCTGTGTGGGGTCCAGCGACGAGTAGGGGTCCTGGAAGACCATCTGGACCTCCCGGCCACGGCGGCGGCGTTCGGCCCTTCCGACGCGAGCTGTGCGGTCTCGGCCGCAAACTTCTACCGAGCCACTCGTAGGGGCGTCGAGGTTGGCGATGATCCGCGCCGTGGTGGTCTTTCCAGAGCCCGACTCGCCCACGATTGCGAGCGAGGATCCAGCGTTGACCTCGAACGAAATTCCGTTGACAGCGACGAGGCCTTCCTCACGCCGGGCGCCGCGGAATACCTTCTGAAGACCATCAACCCGAACCAGCGGTTGCTCAAGCATTGGCGACCTCAGAGCGCGTCAGCGCGTTATCGGCGCGTAGCTCTTCGGCACGATGGCAAGCGACGTGGGCTCCAGCAAGTTCGCGCAACGCCGGGCGCTCGTCAAGGCAGCGCTGCTCGGCGAACGGACAACGCGGCTCAAATGGACAGCCCGGCGGGGCCTCAAACGCAGAGAGTGGCCGCCCACTGATTGCTTCCAAGCGCGCGACCTGCTTGGTGATGCTCGGTCGCGAGCCGGCAAGTGCCGACGTATACGGATGCAGGGCTTCCTGATGCAGAACCTGCGCCCGGTTGTCTTCAACTATGGAGCCTGCGTACATGACCGAGGTGCGATCACAAACCGCTGACGCCAGGTCAAGGTCGTGGGTGATGAACAGAAGTGCGAGACCGCGTTCGCGACGAAGCTCATCCAAGATCGCCATAACGTCCGACTGCGTAGTGACGTCTAGCGCCGTGGTCGGTTCATCGGCGATCAGAAGACGCGGCTCGATCATCAGCGCCGCTGCGATCATCACTCGCTGTAGAAGACCCCCGGAGAGCTCGTGGGGGTACTGACGCAAGCGCCGCTTGGCATCCGGGATCCCGCACTCTGCGAGGCGGTCCACAGCGCGGGCCTGTGCTTGATCCCGGCGGACTCCCTGGTTGGTGACCAATGCTTCACAGAGGAAGTCCCCAATCCGGCGTACGGGATTGATGTGTGCACGCGGATCCTGAAAGATCATTGCCGCTTCTCGGGAGCGGAAGCGATTTAGCTCCGATCGCGAGAGCGCCAGGAGTTCCTCGCCGTCAAATTGGATCGAGCCGTCAACCTGGGCTCCGCGAGGCAACAGTCCCATCACGGCACGGGCGGTCATCGACTTCCCGGAGCCCGACTCACCCACCAACCCGAGCGCTTCCCCGGATTCGATCCGCAGGGAGACATTGTGAATCACCGGCCGGGGGCCTTGGTCAAGCGGGAGCTCCACATAGAGATCTCGGATCTCGAGAATGGCGCTCACAGAAGGGCCTCGGCGCTCGGAGCCACCCGGCGGCCCAGCACGGTGACGGCGACTACCACTAGGACAAGTGCCAGCCCCGGATACAGGGCCTGGCCGGCGTGGTGGGCGATGATCGCGGGCTGTCCCTGCGCGACCATCAGGCCCCAATCGGGGGTTGGGGGTTGAACGCCTAGGCCAAGATAGGAAATGGCGGCTAGATCGATCGTCGCATACGCAAAGGTGAGGGTCGCCTGCGCCACGATCAATGTTCGGAGGTTCGGCAGCACGTGACGCGTGACGATGTGAACGCTGGAGAATCCCTGGATTGTCAACGCCTCGACGTATGGGAGCCGTCGCTCTCGTAAGGCGGCGCCACGTAAGACACGCGCGATGTACGGCGTGTAGGCGATCCCAAGCGCAATGGCCGGAGCTATCAGCCCGACACCGAAGACCGCGACGGCGCCGATCGCCAGCAAGAGACCGGGGAAGGCAAAGACCATGTCGAGCCCCGCGGAGACTGTGTCATCGAACCAGCCCCCAATCCAAGCCGAGGAAAGGGCTAGCGTCAATGCTAAGAGCGTCGCCAGCACGATCACAGCTAGCGGGCCCAACAGGCTGCTGCGCGCCCCAAAAATGATCCGCGACAAAAGGTCACGACCAGAGCCGTCGGTGCCGAGCAAGTAGTCCCCCGACGGCCCCTCATTGGCCACCGACAGGTTCACCAATGAAGGATCGTGCGGGGCTACGATCGGCGCAAAGATCGCCGCGATCACTGCCAGCGCGAGAATCGCAGCGCAAACGGCCGCAACTGGGTCGCTCCGGGCAAGTCGCGCTATCCCACGCCCACCCGCCGCCCCGACGACGAATCCTCGGGTCATCAGGCTGCCCCTCGTATTCGCAGGCGGGGATCGAGTACGTAGTAGAGGATGTCGACGATGGCGTTCGTGACGATGAAAATGCCCACCAGGATGAGGGTGATCGCCTGCACCACCGCAAAATCCTTCTCTTGTACGGCCTGGATTAAGTAGGAGCCGATCCCGTTCAGCGAGAAGGCCGTCTCGACGACCGCCACCCCGGCGACCAGCGAAGCTACGCTCAAACCGGCGACCGTGGTGATGGGAATCGCTGCGTTACGAACTACATGACGCCAGAGGATCAGGCGGTCAGGGATCCCACGGCTACGGGCTGTCTGCACCTGCTCGCCTGCTAACTCCTCTCGAACCGCGGCGCGGGTGATCTGGCTGACATAAGCAAGGCCAGCCAAAGCGAGGGCGATCGCCGGCAGGGTTAAATGCCAGAGGCGGTCGACAAATCCGTGGCCCGACCCGAAAACCGGGAACCAGCCTAGGTTTACGGCGAAGAGCGCGATCAGACCGACCGCGACTACGAATGAGGGTGTCGCTAGTCCGACGGTCGTCGAAACCGTGATCACGCCATCGACCGCGCCTTCGCGTACGGCTGCGATTACACCGAGGAGGACCCCGATCGCGATGATCAAGACGCCTGCGAAAACGACCAGAAATAGCGTCGTTCCAATGCGAGCATTGAGAAGGCTTCCGACGCTGTCATGAAAGGCGATCGACTGACCAAAGTCGCCATGGAGAACGCCTTTTAGCCACAGCCAGTACTGCTCGAGAAAGGGGTCGTTGAGGTGATACTGGGCCTCGAGGGCGTGGACCGCGCTCGGCGGGAGCGTTCTCCCCCCAGTAAGAGCCGCAAGGGGCGATCCTGGGCTCAGATACAAGGCGCCGTAGACCAAGAAACTGGCGACGAGAAACGTTGCAATGGCCCGGATCACCCGCCGCGCGATGAGCAGCGCAATGCTCAAACTCAGCCCTCGTCTCTCCTATCGTCGGCTGTCGACAATGCCCAGTGCCCGACTATAGACCAGCCCGACGCGTGACCGGGGCGCGGATGGCACCACTAATCAGAACGCACGACGGTCGACAAAAGCCAGGCCCCGGCGTACTATGCCCACGTGGCCTCATCTTCGCGCACGGCAGGGAGCCGACTTCAGCCGGTTAACCGCCAACGACTGGCGGACTTGGCCCACGATCAGATACGGCAGCTGATCATCTCGGGCGAGTTTGCCATGGGGGAGCGCCTCGTTGAGAGCCAGCTGGCCAATGATCTCGAAACGAGTAGAGCGCCTATCCGGGAGGCACTGCAGCGTCTCGCCAAGGAGGGTCTCGTCGACGAGCGCCCGCACCAGGGAACGTTCGTGGTCACCCTCTCCGCCGAGGACGTCAGCGAGATGTACAACGTCAGGCTCGGGCTCGAGACAACGGGCCTGCGTCTGTTCATGAAGCAGGGATCTGCCACCGAGCCGTTGCGGGAGGCGATCGAGATGATGGAAAAGGCGGCAGCCAAGGGCGACCGCCCAGGCGTCGTCGCGGCCGAGTTCGAGTTCCATCGCCGCCTCGCTCTGGGTGCGCAGAACAACGTCCTAAGTGGTTTGTTCACCGACCTGGAAGGTCGGGTGATGATGGCGATGGCCCTCGACGATGCCTCATTCGAAAACCTGCATGAAGTCGCCGCCGAGCATGTGCCCGTCGTCGACGCGATCGAGGGCGGGGATGAGCAGCTGGCTGTCGCGGTATTCGAGCACCACCTCGTGTCCACTGTTGGCGAGGCCCTTGAGCGGCTGGGTGGCGACACCGCTTCACTCCTGACCCCGCTCAACCCCTCGCTTCTCCCAAAGTAAGTTGCGTCAGACGCTGTGATTCGCGTCACACGCCGCGAACAACCACAGCCGGGCGCTTACAGCGCGGGCTCCCGGCTCATAGTGCCGGCCTGTCCAGCAGCGCCCCTCAACCCTGGCCAGGTCGTCTCATAATGTTGCCGACTGCCGGCGGTCGACAGTCGGTTTGACACGACCGACTGAATCGGATACGGTCAGCGAATCGTGCGTTCTCCCGCGCGCTTTTGCGCCAGTGCTCTTGTTATCCCCCTCGTCCTAGCCGCCGTCGGGTGCGGCGGGGGCGGCGGGAGCAGCAGTCTGTCCCTGTCCTCGGTTACCGACTCCACGCCACCGGCCTCGAAGCCGATCTCGAGCGTCACCTGGGGTGACCGCTATGGCGAGCCTCAGTCGCTCGATCCGACGCAGGTCTACAACCCCCCCGAGAACTTGCCGATGGCCAACCTATGTGAGTCGCTACTGCGCCTGCAGCCAGATCTAACGATCGGTCCTGGGCTAGCCGCTTCCTTCTCGCATCCAACGCCCACGACCTGGGTCTACGACCTCCGAAAGGGCGTGCGGTTCTGGGACGGCCACCCAATGACGCCGCAGGACGTGATCTTCAGCCTCGACCGTCAGCGAAGTTCCTCTTCCTTCTGGTACACGTTCTCCAGCACGATCTCGAATGTGCAACAGACCGGCCCGATGCAGGTGACGGTCACCACAAAGCAGCCAAACGTAGTTACGAACGACGCGATGGCGCTCGGACTCGGCGTAGTTATTGAGAAGCAGTACGCGGAGTCCAAGGGCTCTGCCTACGGAACGGCCAAGGGCGGCGTCATGTGCACCGGGCCGTTCAGGCTCTCGCAGTGGAATCCCGGCGAGAACATCATCGAAACGAAGAACCCGACCTACTGGGACAAGTCCCATCCCGCCATGACGGACAAGCTGACTCTGCAGTTCATCAACAGCGATTCGACTCTTACCAACGGCCTTCTTTCAGGCGAGCTGGACGGCGCATACGACGTCCCGCAGTCGGCCGTTTCGTCGCTTGATAGCTCGTCGACCGGAAAGATGTATCTGGGGCATAGCCTCCGGTACTACCCACTCTGGCAAGCCTCGGAAAACGGCCCAGTCAAGGACCCCAAGATTCGCCAGGCCCTTTCGCTGGCTGTGGACCGACAGGGGATCGCCCACGCAGACTTCAATGACCTAGCAACCCCGCTGCGTTGGATTGCGCCCCCGGACTCGTTTGGATATGCGCGCTCGACGTGGCAGCAGGCCTATGACGCGATGCCAGACGTTTCTTCTCCGAACCTCAGCAAGGCCCAGCAGCTAGTGAAGGAGGCCGGTAGTCCCACCGCTCCGATCAGCATCGCCGCGCAAGCGGGCGATGAGATCAGCACCGAGCTCGCCACGGCGACGGCCTCGGCCGGCAAGCAGGCCGGCCTGAACACGACGATCAAGGAACTGCCGCCTACCCAGTACGACAACCTGTACTTCGACCCGAAGGCGCGCGCTGGGATCAGCTATTTCGTGGGTTCCTACTCCTATATCGACGTCGCAGAACCCCTTGAAACCGCACTCAATGGAGCCGCGAGCGATGCCCCCTACAACCTCGCCGGGGTTTCCAATCCTTCACTCGATCGAATGCTGACCAAGGCCGTCGGAATCTCGGACGACACCAAGCGCGCTCAGCTTGGCACAAAGGTGATCAGGGTTTGGTCGAACGAACTGACACAGATCCCACTGGTCACGGCTCCGGAGTTCATGTTTCTGAACAGCAAGATCACCGGAGCGCCGGCTTCCTTTACGACCTTCTTGTATTCCCCCTGGGCCCAATCACTGGGCGCAAGCGGCTAAGCGGGCGACTTGACCCTTGGGACGGGTCAGGCTTGACGCCGAGCGCTGGTCCGTCGACGTCCGATCCTGCCGACTTGGGCCTGAGCACGGCCCAGCGCCGAGGCCATCGAGTGGCGCCTGATAGCTTCAGCTGAGTGCTTCCGGAGCGCTAGAACTGTGGTTGATCGGCCGAATCTGCAGCCCTTGGACTCCTCCGTCGTGCCGCGATATTCGGATGTCGCGACCTTCATGCGCCTCCCTCGCACAGACGTGCTCGATCATGTGGACATCGGGGTGTTCGGAGTCCCCCTCGATACGGCGACCTTCCGAGGTGGGACCCGTGATGGGCCGGCGGCCATTCGCGAGGCTTCAAGGGGCATTCGCCGTGTCAACCCCCGCTCCGGCGTTAGTCCATTCGACCTCGCGAACGTAGCTGACATCGGCGACGCACCAATCAATGTTCTCGATACCGATGCGAGTCTCGCTGCAGCGCGCGAATTCGTCCGCGGCCTGCGCGAACACTCAGTCACCCCACTGGCCGTTGGAGGAGATCACTCCGCCTGCCTCGCGGTGATGCGCGGACTGTACGACGGAACGCCGTTTGGCGTCCTTCAATTCGACTCGCACGCCGACATCCAAGACGTTTTCTTCGGCACCCGCGACAACCACGCGACCGTTATGCGGCGCGCCCACGAGGAAGGGATCATCGACCCCGAGCGAGTGGTTCAGCTAGGGCTTCGCGGCACGCGGTTCGGCGACGACGACATCCAATACGGAGTAGATGCCGGCTTCACGGCGATCACATATGACGAGTACGAAGAGGAAGGCCGGGCTGCCACCATCGATCGCATCAGACGGGTGCTAGGAGATGGTCCGCTCTACATCACATACGACCTCGATGGCCTCGATCCAACCGAGGCTCCCGGAACTCCGGCCCGCGAGCCCGGCGGCCTCTCGATGCGCGACTCCCAAGTCATCTTGCGGTCGCTTACTGGCCTAGCCGTGATCGGCGGCGATGTCTGTGAGTGCGCCCCGACGCTCGACCCGGCTGGCCTTACCGCGACCAACGCCGCGAACCTACTGTTTGAGCTCGTTTGCCTGATCGCCGTGGCCCACGCCGCGTGAGCAGGAAGCACTAAGCCCGCGGAGCAGCCTGGCTCGTTAGGGATGGCGGCCGCATCTCCAAGCCGAGAAGATCCTCGATCGCGAGAGCGCGTGCGAGCACGGTCGCGTCGTCAAAGCGGCGGCCGACGATCTGCATCCCAATCGGCAGGTTCGGCCCGGCGAGACCAATTGGAACTACCGCCGCTGGCAGACCGGCCAGGTTCGCGTCCCAAAGGTGTCCTTGCCAGTCGTCATACGGACGTTCAATAGGAACTCCGTCGACATACGCGGGGCATAGCGTGTCTGAAGCGAACGCCGCCAGACCGAGGGCTGGGGTCAACAGAACATCTGCGCCCGTCTCTTCAAAGAATCGGGCATAGGCGACATGAATCTCGCTCCGAGCACGCTGCGCACGAGCCAATCCCTGACCCGTGACCTCGTCGCCCATCGCCAAGAACGTACGCGCGTCTTCACCCAGCAGCTGAGAGTGCTCTTCGAACTCGCGTTTGTGGGCAGCACGTGCCTCGGCGGTGGCCACAGTTAGCCAGGTCGCGACGCCGCTCTCCGGGCGATCTGGAGCTTCCGCGACCATGGTGGCGCCGCCGGTTCGAAGCTCCTCGATAACGGTGCCGAACAACTCGCGTACGTAAGGCTCAATCGGAATAGAGCCACCCCGATCGACATCGAATGCGAGGACGGCATCAGCTAGACCGTCCCTGACCGACTTCGGTGATGTTTCGGGGGCGCTAAACAAGTCCGCCTCCTCGTGCCCAGCGATCACGTTGAAGAGCATCAAAAGGTCAGTGACCGAGCGGGCCATTGGACCAATCACCGACAGGGTCGGCCAAGCCGATAGATCCGGCCAGTAAGGGACAGCCCCGTTGGTGGGCTTGTGCGTCGCAGCTCCGCAGAAGGCAGCCGGGATCCGAAGCGAACCGCCCCCGTCGGTTCCGAGCGCCAGCGGGCCCACACCAGCGGCCAGAGCCGCTGCGGCGCCGGCAGAGGATCCACCTGCGGTTCGTTGGAGATCCCACGGGTTCGCCGTTTCGCCGTTGAGATCGGACCGGCTATAGCCGAAATAGCAGAGCTCAGGGTTGGTGGTCTTCGCAAAGATCACTGCGCCCGCTTGCTCGGCCCGTCGAACGGCGACATCTGTCGCTGGAGGCACGAATCCCGACCTGGCCCGTGAGCCATCGGCCGACTCGACCCCCTGAACCCACAGCGTGTCCTTGACGGTCATTGGGAGCCCCTCCAATGAGCGCGCGTCACCGGTCCGGATCCTCAGGTCCGACTCCTTGGCCGCCTCCATGGCTCGCTCATCGAGCCGGTGCACAAACGGGTTCAGCGTCTCGCTGACCGAGTCGGCCCTACGAAGCGTGACCTCGAGCAGCTCCGTTGCCTGCAGATCCTTGCCGAGGTGTTCCCGCAGCGCGGTGGCAGCCATGAAGTCGATTTCAGGCAAGTCGGCAAATACTAATGTGCCGACTGTCGACGATTAACGAGCTCCCCTCGCTCCCTGCCCTCGTGCCTCCTTCCGTCGGTCCATTTCCTTGACGACGGATATGTTACAGTCGACAATCGACCGTGAACGATGGCTCAGACCGTTCAGCGCCCGGGGGCCCTGGCGTTTCAACCCGCACCGAATCGCGCCTTCTGTCTACGAGCCTGACGCTCGGCGAGGACACGGCACCGCACGTAGTTGGAGCGCGTGGGGTCTGGTTTGAGCTCGAGGATGGCCGCCGCGTTATCGATGCCAGCAACACCGCGGCGCCCCTCGGCCACGCCCACCCTGAGATCGCCGATGCCATCCGCCGGGCCGCCGATGCCCCGGTCCTGAACGAGGGTGTCGGCTGGCTCGATCGAGAGCGAGCCGCCGATGATCTCGTCCGGATCGCCTTCGAGGACGAGGATTGGGTTGGGGCGGTTCGCTTCTTCATCAGCGCTAGCGAAGCCAACGATGTGGCGCTGGCGCTCTGTCAGGCGCTGACCGGCCGCGCCGCGTTGGCTACTCGCGAACGCGCCTATCACGGCGGCGCCGGGTTGGCTCGCGAACTGACCGTGCAACCGCATTGGCATGGAGGCTTGTCGTCCGCTGGCAAGGTGAAGGCGCCGCCTCGGCTAGCCCTAGTTCACGAAATCGGGGCACCTTCGGCGGCCAGAGTCACGGGCCAAACCGACAACACCCCGAGCGCCGCATGGCTGGCAGACGCCGAGGCGAAGCTCGCCGATAGCGCCGCCGTCATCCTTGACTACAGCCAGGGGGGGATCTATCACTCGCCCGAGTACCAGGACCGCGTGGCGGCCGTAGCGCGCGAAGCGGAAACCATCATGATCGCCGACGAGACTGTCACCGGCTTCGGCCGCGTGGGAGGCTGGTTTCAGTTCCAACACGCTAACTCGAGGCCTGACATCGTCACGATGGGCAAGGGTTTGGCCGCTGGCGGAGCCCCGGCGGGGGCGGTCGTATTCTCCAAAAGGATCACCGAGCTGCTCGCCGGTACGAGCTGGCAGACCTACAGCACCTTTCGGGGGCACCCGATTGAAGTCGCGGCGATCCGGGCACATCTAAAGGTTTCAGCGCGCGATCAGTTAGTAGACCGCGCTTACGATCTCGACCCGTTGATGCTGGCGCGGTTTGGGGAGCTTGCCGCCTCGCATCCGAGCGTTTCGAGGATCGATGGTCGCGGTCTGCATTGGACCGTGGAGCTCCATGGACCCAGCTGGCGGCAGTGGCGCGCAGATGATCCAGAGCCGGTGGCAAGCCGCGTCGTCACCCGTGCGCTCGAGGCGGGAGCTCTGTTCGCTACAAGCGGCGAGCAGACATCGATCTTCATCGCACCGCCGATCATCATCTCCGAGGACGAGCTCGAGAAGCTCTTCGCCGCGCTTGACCATGGGCTATCCGCCGCCGACGAGGAGATCGACGCTGGCTAGTTACGCTGAGCTGCGTACCGGTGCCTGAGGCTCCGCTGCCCCAAATGACTGAGGCAGAGCAATCTTTGCTCGCCTTCGCGAAAGGCCTAGTTGCGACGCCAAGCCCTCCTGCCCAGGAGAGCGAAGTTGCGACCCTGCTGGCGCGTGAGCTTGACAGCCTGGGATACCGAGATATCTCGGTCGATGAGGTGGGCAACGTTGTCGCCTGGCTGGGCGAAGGTCCCCCGCGCCTGATGTTTAACGGGCACATGGATCACGTTCCACCGGGCCAGATGGAATCGCCGTACGAGGCGGAGGTCGTCGATGGAGCGGCATACGGCGAGCCCGGTCCCGCCCTTCGCGGCCGTGGCTCCTGCGACATGAAGGCCAACCTCGCCGCCGGGGCATACGCCGCTGCATTCCTCAACAGGGACGCCCTGCGGCGGGGCTCATACGTCCTCACGGCAGATGTCCAAGAGGAGATCGACGCTCCGGTGGGCATTCAGCGCTTGCTAGACCGAGGACTGCGCGCCGACTGCGGCATTAGCGGTGAGTCGACCGGCCTCGCCGTCTCGGTCGGCCATCGTGGCAAGGCTCGCTTTGAACTGGCGGTGTCTGGGCGTTCGAGCCATGCGTCGAACCCAAAGGCTGGCCTGAACGCGGTTTTTCGAGCCGTACCCTTCCTGCAGGCGGTGAGCGAGCTGGCCGAAAACCTTGGCGAGGCGGATTCGCTCTACGGGGCGCCTTCGATCACCGTGACCGGGATCTCCTCGGAGCCAGCAGAGGCGGTCGCGGTTGTTCCCGGGACCTGCACGGTTCGCATCGACCGCAGGTACGTCCTGGGCGAGGATCCCGAGAGCTGCCTAGCCCAGCTGGAGGCGCTCGTCAAGACAGTCTCCGAGCGGGAGGGCGTGCCCGCCAGCGTTAGCTTGGTCGATGTCTATCCGCTGATGACGATCGAGCCGACTAACGGCTTGGTTGAGGTTGGTCGGGAGGCCGTTGCCGCAGTCCTCGGTCAAACCCCCATCACGACGACCTGGCAGTTCGGCGTCAATGCCACTTACATGAGCGCCGCCGGCATTCCCACAATCGGGATCGGCCCTGGAGACGAACGTTGGGCACACACCGACGAGGAGCACGTGCCGCTCGACGAGGTGCTAGCGGCGAGCCGCATCTACGCGGAATTGATCGAGCGGCTAACAAGCTGAGCGATGCAGGGGGGCTGCGACACAGACACAGACCTTCAGGCCCCAGCAGGAGTGCGCCGTGCCTGAGGAACGGTTCGCCCCAAGCCCACCGACCAATCGCGGTGCGCTCGCCGCTGACATCGCTCACCGTAGAACTGAACTCGCAAAGACCATGGCCGGTGAGGCGATCGATGCCTTGGTGGTCGCAAGTGAAGCCAACGCCCTCTATTTGACGGGGTATGAAACGACGTTCTGGGGCAACAAGTCAAAACCGTTCGTGGTGATCTTCGCCCCTCCACAGAAGCCCCTAGTGATTTGTCATGTCGGCGAGTCGGTCAGCGTGAACCTCGACGCAATCGATGTTGATGTGGAGCCCTACGGCGGACCTGAACTGACACACGTGTCGACCGGGGTTCAGCTCGACTATCAGCTTCCCTGTGTCGACGCGGTGACCTCAGCGCTGATTCGACTAGGAATCGAGCGGGCTGGGTTGGAGCTGAGCTGGCACTTCATCCCCGGTTTCACGCCTATGGCAATGGAGCAACTGCGGGGCCGGTTCTCGGGCGACGTCGTCGATGCTTCCGCCGCCATCTGGTCGGCGCGGCGAGTAAAGAGCGATTGGGAGGTTGGGCAGATGCGCCGCGCCGGCGCGATAAACGACGCGGCCCATGTGGAATTCGCCAGCCGCGCCCGAATCGGGGACACGGAGCGAGAGCTCGGCCGTCTGTTGCGGATGTGCGCCTATCAGGCGGGCGCCGAAAGAGTCGGGTACTCAGGGATCATCGCGGGGATCGAAAGGGCGCCACTCGGTGGCCCTACCGACCGACGATGGGAGCGCGGACAACTGCTGTTCGTCGACCTTTGCCTGCAGGTCAACGGCTACTTCGCGGATTTCAACCGCGTCTATGCGAGCGAGACCCCGACCGAAGACCAAGCTCGCGCCTATGCCGACGTGGTAGATGCGCTGGCGATCGGTCGTCGGCTGGCGAACCCGGCCCACACAGTGGCCGAACTCGCGGACGCGATGATCGGTGAGGCCGAAGCACCCTACGCCCGAGTTGGGCACGGCTTAGGACTGGAAATGCCCGAGCCACCATCGATCTCCCCCCTTGATCAGGCAAGCCTTGTGCCTGGGGAGGTCCTGTGCCTGGAACCGAATCGAGAGATACGCGGCGTCGGGTGGATGGTCAGCGAGGAGACGGTCCTGATTTCCGACCGAGGACCCGAGCTTCTTTCTCCCCCATTTCCCGAGCACCTGGCGGTGATCGGTGGCTAGCCGGGGGTCGTTCGCGGTCGGGCAATGTAGCCATCGCCAAGCGCTTCGCAACCTTGACAGCCAACAGCTGATAGTCGTCGTGCCGATTCGATCCTGGTCTCCATACAGAACGCGGCAGAAGTACCTGCTGGCTGCTTCTCCGCCTCAACTTCAGAAGAGGAGGGCACCGCAATGCGTGCTGAGGTAGTTCACAACGATGTTGTCGTCTTCACGAGCGCCGTCTGGGACACGACCTGTACTGCGCTTCGAAGCGGTGACGATGTCCTGCTGGTCGACTCCCCGGTCTTTCCCGAGGAGCTTGAGGCGATACCCAGGTTGCTCCATGAGCACGGCTTTCCAAGCGATCAGGTTCGGCTATTCAGCACTCACGGAGACTGGGACCACATCCTTGGCCCCCTGATGTTCCCGAAGGCCCCGCTCTGGTGTGGTCAGTCAACGGCAGATCGCCTAGCCGCAGATCCTGAGGAGCTCGAGTCGATGATGAGCAACTTCGATCAGATGTTCTACGTCAAGCGTCGGGAGCCCTTGAGCCTTGACCAGATGGAGCCCATCGACGTGCCGGGCGAGGTCAAGCTGGGCGAACAGACCTTGAAGCTAATGCGTGCCGAAGGCCACACCGTCGATGGCACGGCCGCCCTCTTGGGCGACACGCGCATCTTTGCCGCTGGTGACTACGTTTCGCCGGTTGAGCTACCCCGCCTTCGCGGGTCCCTCGGGGTGCACCTGGACACCCTCGATCGACTCGAGCCCGAGATCGGGCGGGTGGAGCTCGTCATCCCCGGCCACGGTCATCCGATGACCAGGGAGGCTGCGCTACGGGTCCTTGCCGAGGACCGACAGTATCTCGAGCAGCTGCGCGACCTTGGCGCGGAGGCAACGCTTCCGAAGGGCCGCGACGATGCTGAGCAACAACGGATCCACGAACAGATGAACGTCCCAAGTGCCGAGGGGCGCCCGACCAGCGGGATTTCCGGCGGGAATCTCCCAGGCTAGGCGTCGGTCAATCGAAAGTCCTGCCGCGGGCGAGCGCCCGCCTCTGGAAACCATCCAATCTGAAGGAGGTCGACATGCCATTGGTGGAGGTCAAGGCCTTTGATCGCCGCTTCGAGGATCAGGAGACGACAGAACGTCTCATTGCAAGCGTGACCGACGCTCTCTGTGAAGTGTTCGGCGAGGAGGTCCGCGACGAGACCTGGGTGATCGTGGAAGGAGTTTCCGTAAAGCGTTGGGGATTCGGAGGTAAAACCCGGACGTAGATCCCTTTGCGGCGGATAGGGTCTCCGTATCGCGTCCGCTGAAGGCACCTCACTCGTCGGACAGGATCAACGTACTGTCCGGGACGTTCTGGTCGGATGCGGTGCAGCGTTGGCAGCCGCGGCTTTCTCAACCTTCACCGTTGCGGCCATTCTCAGACTGCTCGACGTGATAGGAAGGATTCGCTCCGACCTGGTACCGAATCGCTCTGGGTTTCCAGGCAGGGGAGAACCTGATCCTGATCCTGGCCTTCGTTCTAGCGGGGATTGGATTCCTCGGAGCCAGTCACAAGAGGACGCACCGCATTAGCCTGGCCGGGCTGGCTGCGGCCCTCGCCTTTTTGGCCTTGGTCACGGCCAACTCGATCGAAGCCGGTGTCTACAACGACGCGCACCACGTACTTGGAACCCTGATCGCAACCTACGTTGTGGGCGCGATCGGAGCGGCCTTCCTCGCCGCGGCGTCTGTGGCCTTCGCGCGGAACTTGTTCTCAGCGACGTGCGAGTAGCGAGCCTTCCCGATGACAACGGCAAAGTGATGATCGAACGATGCCGACGCCGGAAGCGCGAGCATCGCGCCCATCGTTACAACAGCCGCGACCGCGATCAGGGACGGCTTCACTCGCCGAGCGACCGGCATCGGTCAGTCCACTCGCCAGGCGACGGCTGCGGCCTTGCAGACGGCGCTCCGGTGGTACTGGTGATGGTGACGGAACCCGATCTCCGCGACCGCCTCCTTCACCGCGATCGCCTTGACGCGCTGGACGCCGGTAAGGTCCGCCTTCACCGACCAGGAGCCCTTCTCGCTGCTCTCGTCGGTGTCGAGTACCGACACGTCTCCGTTCGTCAGGTGCGCGATCACCTCGACCGGGCGGTTACCACGGCACAACCGGTTCCCGGCCTTCACTTGGCCGGTGAGCAGGAACCGGTTCCCGCCGAGGGCCACATCCCCGTCATGGGTGATCGTGGTCGCGACGTGGGGCGGCTTCGGACGCGACTGGTGCGCGCTGGCCGTCGTCAGCACCACGAACCCTCCAACTACGCCGACCGTCAACAGCAACGAGATCGCTCGCTTCATCCCCGACTCCCTTTCTAGTAGCTGCGCCGACCATGCCCCGCCGGATCGGCATCGGTCACTCCACACGCCAGACGACGGACGCTGCGTCGCAGACGAGCCCACGCGGGGGGCTCGGGATGCCACGCCTGAACTTGGCGCGTCCTACCTTGGCCTTCAAGCGGTTAGCGCCGCTGATATAGGCCGTCGCCGCCCATGCGCCTCCGTCGCTGGTGCCGTCCAGGTCGAGCAGCTCTTTTGTGCCGCTCGGACGGATCGCGAACAACTTCACCAGGCGGTTCATCTGGCAGACCTCACGGTGCGAGATCACCTCTCCGCTGACCAGGAACTTCCCGCCGCCCAGATTGACGGTGCTGTCGTGGGTGATCCTGGTCGGGACGTGCTTCGTCCTCGACTGCTGGGCGCTCACGCTTCCGATCACCAGCAACCCGAGTACGCCGACCACTGCCAGCACGATCCCTCGCTTCATCCCCCAACTCCTTCCAGTGGCTGGGACCACCCTACCCGGGGACGGGGTGGGAGTCGAGAATCCTTCAGGATCCTCTTCGAAGCCTGCGATGGGGAGTCCCGACGCAACGATGCGTCAGCGCCTCCAGGGAAGGAGGGTTTTCCTGATTTCGCCCAATAGAGTCGCTTAGACTCGACGTTGAATAAGTCAGGGTGTAGCGTCGTGGGCATGAGTCGGATCTGTGCCTTAAGAGGCCGAGCCTGACATCTCAGCCTCGATCAAGCTCGCTCAGCATCGTCCGCGCCCTTCGCCTGAGGGCGGACGAAGTTCAGTTCAACTGGGCGCTCGCGACCGTCTGCCAGGACGAGCGGGTCGCTCGCCAGGTAGCGACCATTCTGCTGAAGGCCGCTTCTCGCCACGGTAGCCATCGTGCCCGTGCCGACCGGTTACTAGCGCGGCTACCTGCCCGCATCGCGTGCGTTGGCCAGGAGAGCCTGGCGCAGACGAGACGGCGGGGCGAGTTGCGCCGAGAGCGGAAGCTTGGAAGCGTAGACCTAGCGTTCGCAGACGGACAGAGGACGTTCGGACTTCGAGTGGAAATCAAGATCGACGCACGAGTCGGACGGCAAGGAAACGCCACCCAGATCGAGCAATACCTCGAAGCGGGATGGCCCGTCATGGCTGTCGCCCGGGATCCGGAAAAGATCCAGGCGCCGAAAAACGACTCTCGGCGGTGGATCGGTGCCATCGCATGGGAGGCGATTCTTCCTTCTCTTGAGCGTCTGAAGATCCGCGACGCTGCCTTAAAGCAGCAGTGGAGAGATCTCCTCAGGGTGATGAAGGAGGATGGTGACTTTCGAAGGAGCAGACCAAAGACCTCCCCAGAGCTTGAAGAGGCCGCCCACTGGCTCCATGGCCACAGGGATTCTCTGCTCTCCACATTTAGGGGAGCCGTAGCTAACGGTCGGCATAACGGTTGGGGACGTAAGCCGTTTGCCGAGCAGGTCGTGGCGAAGCCAGCAAAGGCTGGCCGACGATGGGCTTATGTTGACTTCAGGGTGCCACCGCACTCGCACGTCGCGTTGGGAATCCGCCTAAGGTCGCTCCATGCACCGGCCCCACAGGTCTGGGTCGAATGGTTCCGACCCGACGCCCCTTGGGGGATGAAGTGGGACCTGAGCGACGCGCACGAGCGTCTGATGCGACTCGGGTTCACAACACACGACAAGTGGAACTACTTCAATGGCTTGCCGCTTCTGCCCGCTGATCTAAGCGGGTCGGACCGAGACCAGGTATTAGCCGATGCAATAGGAGCCCGGTTGGAGTTGATTGCGAGAAGCGGTGTGCTCATGGCGGATGTTTACGAGAGCCAGCGGGAGGAGAAGCGCTGATGACATCCGACGATGCCCGAATCACAGATCCCGACTCGGATCTGATCATCGGCTATGAAGAGGATGGGGTCCTCTGGCTGACTGCCTGTTCAAAGTGGCCTGACGCTGATGCCGCGGCTCGGCAACTCTCGGGGCGACCGGGGGATTGGCGCCCGGTCGCAGAGGTCTTCGTCAAGCCGGAACTAGCTCCAAATGGGATGCCTTATGGAGGAGGCGATGAGTCATGGATAGAAGGGGAAGCCGATGCCCCGTTCGCGCGCTCGGCCTGGCGCTGTGTCGATGTCGCTGAACCGATGATCGTCTTCGAGGGAGAGGAAATGCCTAACCCTCACTACGAGGCCGGAGCGGCATCGCGCGACGAAACAAGAAGCTCGTAAGTCCACCACACAGATCAGACCCCTTCAGACGCTTGAAGCACCCTGCCGCGGGTCCCGCGAACAGCCACAAGAAGCCAGCTAGCCCACTCACAAAGAACGGTTCCGTCGTTTACGGAATCGCCGCCACAAGCGTCATTCTCTACGTGTGGCTTCCAACGGGGATGACTCCGCATATGAGGCGATCCGCGCTCTGTTCATCGCTGCGCAGGAGCGCGACGAGTTCGAGTTCGCTTGCTGCCTGTTGCGAGTCCGGGGCATGGAGGCGCCCGGCTGGGATCCGTATGCGGAGACACATGATCTGATCGGGGAACTGCTGGGACTGATGAATGCTCCGCTGCGCGGGAAGACCAAGACGCGCCTCGCATTGCTCCTGTATTCGCACTTGACGGAGCTGGATGCAGTCTACGAGCTATTGGCCAACCTGATCCGCGTTGTGAAGGGTGATCGCTACTCGATGGATCCCTTCGCGAATCCGCCTAATGCTCGGAACAATCAGTCCCATCCCCCCTCGGCGGCGATGGTGCATGGCTGGCTTTGCGATGACCTGCGGGAGGAAGGCTGGACGGAGGTCGCAGACGCCCTCGAATCGTTCTTCGACAAAGAGATCCGAAACGCATTCGCCCACGCCGACTACGTGATCACACCCCAATCCTTCCGATCTCCCTCGGCGCAGTTCTTGGTCAACGGGATCATTACGCCCGAGCTGCCACTTGAGCGCCTCGCCGAGCGCCTTAACGCCGCCTTCCGAGTGATCGGGGCCGTTGTCGATCTCCATATCGACTTGAGGACGTCGTACACCGAGGCCGTGGACACGCGCGGACGGCTGCGCGGAGATGGCGAGGCGATCCCGGTGCGGCTACTGGCAGACCCGGAACACGGGCTCTACGGCTTCACCACTGACATAAACGGGGAGGACGAGACGCAGAAGACAGAACGACCTAGCTCGCCAGCTTCTTGAGGGCAGGCCAACTTCCCGCCGCCTGCTTCACATCCTCCTCGAAGGCGAGCAGGTACGCCCACTTGACCTGCACCTTGGCGCTCTTGTTGACGTGGTTAGCCCACCGTCGAGCGGCCTCCTTCTTGCCCTTTACGTCCAGGCTTGCCCTCTCCTTGTCCATCTTGATCTCAAGGACGTAATGGGGGCCTGAGCCTTCAACCACGATGAAGTCCGGGTTGTAGTCCCGCCCCTCAGCCCAAAGGATCGGTAGGTCCCCTGTCTGTAGCCGGAGCCAGTATTCGACCTGCTTGGAATCATCCAGGATGTTGGCCGCATCGCGCTCGGTCGAGCTATCGAACCAGTCCTGGGTATACAGGGACTTCTTGTAGCGGTATCCGGTGCCGCGCTGGTACTTGCCCGCGATGTTCTCAGTCGTCTTGGGCTTGGCAGTGCGGGTCTTGTTGAACTCGACGATCTCGACGACCTGCCGATACTTGGGCTTGGCCACGAAATGACGATGCTCTTGTCCGATGAGCGAGATCAATCGTGCAGCGGCTCGATCCATGTAGGCGGAGAGAAGCTCATCGGCCTTGTCCCCGAGGCCAGCGACGAATGCATCCACCAGGGGCGCTGCCGCCTTGCCCTCTCCAGCCCGGGCGGGCGCGATGCTGGAGGCCAGAATCCGGTCGAGCAGTTGCCTGCGTGCGTCTTCGAGTGGGATAAGCGAAGCCGCCGACTTCACCTTGTCCACCGCCTCAGCCGTGATGAGTTCGGTATGCCGAAGGCCGTCCGGCCCTTCGACGATCTTGGCGCTGACCGTGGTACGTCGTAGCTCGCTCTCCGGATCCACGGCAATGCGCTTACCGGCTTTCTCGAACGGATCCATATCGGTGATGTCTGCGAGCGAGAAGCTCGACTTCGGCACACTCATCTTCAGGATCGGGATCTGCAAGCGCGGCAAGGCCGGGCGGGGAGAAAGCTGCTCTTGCAGTTGCTCAAGCTCCTCCTCGGCCTTCTCGGTGTAGCCCTCGACCGTCGAGATCCCCGGCTTCCCCGGAGAAAGGGCAGGGCTCCCCTCGCCACCCGTCTCGACCGGCGATCCGGCCTCGGTCGTCTCCAACGTCGGCACCAGTTCGCCCTCCGCGTTCTTTCTGAGCACTGCTCGGGTTCGGCGGTCAATGAACGCCTCGTTGATCACCCCGGCCTTCTCAAGCAGCTTCTTGTAGCTCTCATGGCCCAGGACTTCGAGCGTGTCGAGGACTTCGATGTCCGTGTACTCGCCGAATGGCAACCGCAGTCCACGACCCAACGTCTGCTCGGTGAGAATCGTTGAGACGCTAGCCCGCATCGAGGCGATCACGTAGACCGATTTGTTGTCCCAGCCCTCCTTGAGCATCCCGACGCTGATCACGATCCGATACGGACTACCAGGGTCTTCGAGCTTGTCGAGGGCGGCCAGTGCCTCGTCGGGTTTCTTCGAGTGGACAGTCAACACCTTGTCGCCGAACTCACCCTCTGCGAAATCGGGCTCCTTGAGGATGGATTCCAGTTCGTTGGCCTCATCGATGTCCTTGGCAATCACCAGCATGATCGGGTTCACCCGGGGCTCGCCTTCCGCGTCGCAGTAGGCGGCAACAGCGCGCTCCTTGAGCCGCAGAAGCTCTATCCCATCGTGCAACTTGGTCATTGGATCCGACCGGTCGTCCTTGCGCCCGACGATCACCGGCGTCTTGACCAGTTTGTCGGCGATGGCGGCTGCTAGCGGGTAGCGGAAGATGATCTCGTCGGCGGGCGTCTTCGGGTGAGGAGTAGCGGTCAGTCCCAGCAGGACGCGCGGATGAAGGTCTGCCACTGCGTCGGAGAACTTTGGGCCGAAGTAGGTGTGATGCTCATCGGCGAAGACGATTAGATCGTTGGCCGACTGCAACGCCTCATAGAACGCCTCACCCAGGCTCTCGTTGAAGTCGCGAGTTTTCCTGCCCTGCTTCGTCCCCGGCTTGGTCAGGCTCTGGACCGTGAAGACGTAGAGCTTGACCTGCTCGGGATCCTCCATCGCGCTGCGCATCGCCGCCGTGGCGAAGTTCTCTGAAGTGATGACCACGGGCTCGACCTCCATGCCGCGCAGCAGGGTCTTCGGATGACCAGGCGTGAAGTTCGCCTCGGTCTTCTCCAGGATCGTGCGGCCGGGTGTGATAACCGCGAAGTTGCGGGTCCCCTGGGCTGCGAAGTACTCGATGGCGGCGGCCAGGATGTAGGTCTTGCCAACCCCGGTCGCTGCGTCCACCACGCCTCGGAAGGGCGGCGGCCTCTCCTCGATCTCAAAGTGGCGGGCGACCTCGAAGGCGATGCTCTCCAGCGCCTCCCGGTTGGGGTCGCGAAGTTCTAGGCGGGCGGCGACTGCAGCTATGCGATCAAGATCGAACGGCTCATCAGCCATCGTGTCCCGATTCTCGCCGGAATGGGGGACGCCTGCCTAGCCGGAGCCGTTGCTGGACGGCTGCCACCGGGCCGAGCGGTACTCAGCGAGGATCGAGGCGGGGATCTTCCGGACTGTCGAGCCGCGTCGAAGGTTGCGGAGAACGGATCGTGCGTCGGGATCAACTGCGGTCCCGCAGAGCGTGAGTAGCTCACCCTCCGGTAGGGCCTGCACCAACATCGTCGCCACGTCGGCGTTGACCAGGCCGTCGATCACGGCCAGTCTGCTCCGACCTCGACGGCCGGTGTAGGGAGGATCCGCTTCAAAGTCGAACCCAAGCTGAGCCGCCGTTACCTCAGCCAGCTTGCCATTCGAAGCCCAGGCCGCGATGAAGACGCTGCCCTCGTCAGCCAGGAACATCGACGGGGCCACATCGAGTAACCGGAACCCGCCCCCACCGTCCCAGCCCACCGCCTCCGTGATGCCTCCTGCGTCTGTGCCCTTGACGACCTCGGTCAGCCGAGGGATCGCGTACGTGTCAAGAGTCTCACATGACCGCTCGATGCCCACCCAGCGTCGTCCCATCTTGTGCGCAACCGCAGCGGTCGTGCCGGAACCGAGGAAGCAGTCGAGGACAATGTCGCCCTTGTTCGAACCGATCCGCATGATCCGCTCCATGAAAGCCTCTGGCTTGGGCGTAGCGAATGGCTCGATGTTGGGAAAGAGCACCTTGATCTCGCGCTTCGCTTCCTGGCTGCCTCCCACTTCTGCGTGAGGCCACCAGGTCCGCGCGATCACTCCAGGGCGTGCGTCCTTGAGATAGACCTTCCTGGTAGGCATGGCGCCGCCTCCCTTGCCGAACCAGATTGCCCCCTCGGCGCGCTCTCGCTCGAAGCGCTCCTTGGGCAATGCCCAGTGGCGGCCCTGCGCTGGCTTGACCTTCCTGCCGCTAGGCGTGACGACTTCGTAGCGATAGCCAGCGCGTTTTGCATCGTCCTCGGTCCGAACGTCCAGCGGGTAGGTGCGCCACGGCCCATTCTGGTCCTCGTCTGAGTTTGAGAACCGCCCGGTCTGCTCATCCGAGCGTGGCAGAAGGTTCCATCCATCCTTAAGCCAACTCTCCGCGTCTTTCGCGTAAACAACGATGTAGTCATGATCGGTGGACAGGCCACGCCCGTTGCTCTTCGGCGTATATGTCTTCTCCCAGACCACGCATCCAACGAAGTTTGGCCGACCAAAGACCTCGTCCAACATCACTCGGGCGTACGCCAACTCGGCATCGTCAAGATGGAGCCACACTGATCCTCGCTCGCTTAGGAGCTTGCGGATCTCGACGAGACGATCCCTCATCATGGTCAACCACACCGAGTGCTCAAGCGCGTCGTCGTAGTGCAGGAACGACTGCTGCGTATTGAACGGCGGGTCCAGGTAGGCGAGCTTGACCCGACCGACATACTCCGAGGCGAACTCGGGAAGCTCGGTCAGACTTGTTAGGGCGTTGAGGGAATCGCCCCGGATCAGCAGGTTGTCGGCGGCTCGCTTGCCCTTTGAGTTGACCTTGCCGACCGCGCCTGCATTGTCCAACAGGCGGACCTCGGCGACCCGGTAGTCGGAGGGCACAACCCAGACATAGCTCCCGTCCTCGTGGGCCAGCAGCCGCTTGTCCTTGTTGGTCCAGGTGAGTTCGAGGCGACCCTCAAGCTCGGGCACAGGCAGCGCTCCTTCTGCATTGCAACTTGGAGGTAAGGGTAGCCGCAGGCTCGGCCAGCAGGACCACCCCTCTGAGATCGAAAGGGACCCGATGGAACCGGCGCGTATAGGTTCCCTGAGGACTCTCCATATCGGCCCCAACACCAGGCCAGGAGTGCCAGCGGGCGCGTTGTTGACATGCACAGATCCTGGCAGCAGGTGAGGATAGGGTGGCTAGGTGCCGCCACTCCGAGCGAGCCAGCTATACCAAGAGTTTCAGGGGGATCCGATCAACAGCGTGGAGGACCTTCACGAGGCGATTCGGGGTTTGGAGAAGTGGATCACGCAGCCATGGTCCTTTGTCTGGCGCGGAGTGGCAGACGCGACCCATGGGGACTGCGAAGAGGTCACGCGCCGGTAGGAGTTGGCCGCGCGGTAGCTGCTAAGCCCTTTCGGTCCCACCACCGGACGGCCCGGAAACGGGTCGCTCCAGCGGACATATTTCCCGCTCGGCCACGAGAGGCCCAGTCACGGGTGGACGCCAGGCCGCAGGGCTAGCCGAAGCCGCCGCCTCCGCCCATGCCCTGACCCGAGTCGTCGCGCCTTTGCGCCGACGGAGGATCGGGCTTGGCATACGGGCCGCGCCACCATTGCCTTTTCCTCCGGCGACGCGCGCGGCCCTCGCGAATGCGATCCAGAAGTGATCGCTTCGGCTGGTACGTCCCCTCGCTCTCGCCCATCGCAATGCTCAGTTTCTCACCGGCGCGGCCAAGGCAGCAACGGAATCTAGAGCCTCGGCGTCACGCCTCGACGCTGTGAGATCGGCATGCGATCGGCTGGTTGGGCGACAGGCGCAGCGAATCGGCCCTAATCAGCGGCGATTGTGGCGGATCCCCGAGCCTTCAGCTGCTGGATCGAGGATCGGAGACTCCCGGTTTGCAGGGCCTTCCCGCTCTGAAGCGGAGGGGGAGGGATTCGAACCCTCGTCACGCCCTTAAGACGTGAAACGGTTTTCGAGACCTTTGAAACGGTCTTCTGAGACCGTTTCACGCAGCCCGGCGGCCTCGAGGGCCTCCGCCGCTACCCCGTCACGGGCGGATCACCCGCTCGCAGGCGTTCAGGTGACGCCGTGCCGTGGCGGTCACGACCGTGTCCGACCCCTGCCCGCAGTTGATCCGGGCTGGGCCGTGAACGTCCCTGATCCGATCGTCACCGGCACCCGCTTCAAGCGTGGCGTGGTTCCTGGCGGTCAGCTTGTCGTTCCCCGGACCTCCGAAGATGATGCCGCCGTAGGCGCGGGCCGTGAGCTGGTCGTCGCCGGGATTGCCCCTGAGCGACGCCTGGGGCCCCTGAGCGAGGACCTGATCATCGCCGTGGTTGCCGAAGAGCGTGTCCGCGGGTCCGGTCCCTCCGATGATTAGGTCGTCGCCACTACCTCCGAAGGCGCGGTCGCGATTCCCCGGGCCGGTGCCCATGGAATCGTCGCCCGCGCCGCCGAACAGCTTGTCGGTATCTCTACCACCGGCGAGGGTGTCTGCCCCCGAGCCGCCGGCGAGAAAGTCGTGGCCGTGCTCGCCGAAGAGGCGATCGGGGTCCCCCTGCCCGAAGAGGCAGTCAGGCTGGAAGGTGCCGCCATCCGAGCCGAACAGATGGTCATAGCCGGGCCCTCCGATGAGAAGGTCGCTGCGCTCGGTTCCGAAGAGGGTGTCTGACTCAGCGTCACTTCGCAAGGCCGTCCCCCTGATCTGGTCGCAGCCCGGCGGATACTCAGCTGGCGGGATCGGGGTGATCGCGGCATAGGCCGCCGCCGCAACGATGAGCATGGCGACGATGGTCGATGCGATGACAATCCGCACCGCTGTCCTGGTCGTCCTCAACATCGCCCGCGACTAACCGATTCGTACGAAATGGTCGGAGTTGGCAGACAGGCAGTACCTCTGCGGGCCCTTAAGCACCCGCTTCGCCGGGACGCGGGCATAGAAGCGCCCGCGGAGTCCGGGTCGAGGCAGCTTCCACTTCCCGTGCCTGTTTGTCTTCGTATGCCCGATCAAGTGTCCGCCTTGCCGCCGGACCTGGACGGCGCGGTGACGGAAGCACGGGTGCAGCGACGAGCTGACGTGTCCGTGAAACACCGGGCTGCCATGGATTTCCACGGTGGAGGTGTACGCCAATCCGCCGGTTTCCCCGGCCAACTCTGCCCGTCTTGAACTCGCGCCGAGAACGAAGAAAGCCATCGTTTGCAGCTACTTCCCGACTCGAGGCGGAGGGGAGGGATTCGAACCCTGGCACGCTTCGAGTTCGCCCGTCGTGCCGTCATCGAAGGTGCGGCATCTAGTCGAAGGATGTGTGTTCAACTCAGGTCGCGCGCGTAGCTGATCAGGCCGTCTATCGGGCCTCGGGGAAGGGTGCCCGCCGGACTACACTCGTCTCGTGAAGCCGATTCGGGGAGGTCTGCTTCTTGGGGTCATCGCCGCGCTTCGCCTAAGCGTGCTCGGTCCGGCTTCCTCTTGGGCCGCGTAACTGATGCGCCGTCGGGTAGGCTGAGCACTCGAGGAGGGAACAAGCTGGACGCATAGCCGCCGATGCTTGCTCCTGTGGCATATCTCGCTTGGTCAATCTGGACTAGACACCGCGATGGTCGCCGCCCACGGTAGGGGTGGAGATTACGCGGTGCGAGCGAAGAGGAGGACGAGAAAGATGGCTCTGCAAATTGGCGACACCGCCCCCGACTTCGAGGCCGAGACGACGGAGGGAAGGATTGGCTTCCACGACTGGATCGGCGATTCGTGGGCGGTGCTGTTCTCGCACCCCAAAGACTTCACCCCCGTCTGCACCACCGAGCTCGGCTACATGGCGAAGATCAAGCCCGAGTTCGAGCGCCGGCAGGTCAAGATCATCGGCCTATCGGTCGACTCGACCGGCGACCACGAGGGGTGGGCCAGCGACATCGAGGAGACGCAGGGCGCCGCGCCGAACTACCCGATCATCGGCGACGCCGACTTCAGCGTCTCAAAGCTCTATGGAATGCTCCCGGCAGACACCTCCGGCGAGGCGAAGGGGCGCACGCCGGCCGACAATCAGACGGTCCGCAACGTCTTTGCGATCGGCCCCGACAAGAAAGTCAAGCTCATCCTGGTCTACCCGATGACCACGGGCCGTAACTTCGACGAGGTACTCCGGGTGATCGACTCGCTGCAGCTCACCGCGAAGAACAAGGTCTCGACGCCGGTCAACTGGCAGCAGGGCGAGGACGTGATCATCGCCGGCTCGGTCTCTGACGAGGAGGCCAAGAAGCTCTTCGGCGATTGGCAGGCGCCCAAGCCCTACATCCGGATCGTTCCCCAGCCGCACTGAATCGCGAGGGCAACATCGCCGGTGATCGTCCAGCCTTGCCGGCCGTTCGACGCCCGCCGGAACCTGCTCAAGGTTCAATGCGCGCGCCGGCCGCCAGACCACGGCCGGCAGGCCCGGACAACGCGGAGTCGAGAAGGAAGTCCCGCCTGAAGGCCGGCTAGCCGAGTTCCGCACCGCCCCGCGATGAAGCCGAAGGTCAATCACTCGTGCAGCCCGAACCGCGGCGTGCGACTCAACGGCTCAGGAGCCTGCGACTTCGTGGCCCGCGAGCCGATCGCGGCGAGCCAAGAGATCACCTTCGACTATGCGATGCGGAACTACTCGGTCGAGCACTTTCCGGGCGGCTGCCTTTGGGGCTCAGATACATGTCGTGATAACCGGTTGGAAGGATCTCCCCGCCGAGCGAAAGGCGGCCTACCGGGGGCTGGTCGCCCCCTACCTGCTCGAGATCGACCGAGAGACTGCCGCGCCATGAGCCCCCTGATCCCGATGGTGGTTGAGCAGACCTCGCGCGGCGAGCGCGCCTTCGACATCTACTCGCGGCTGCTGAACGAGCGAATCATCTTCCTCGGCACCGAGATCAGCGAGGACATCGCCAACCTCGTGGTCGCCCAGCTGATCCACCTCGAGTCCGACGACCCCGAGAAGGACATCTCGATCTACGTCAACTCACCGGGCGGGCCCGTATACGCGGGGTTGGCGATCTACGACACGATGCAGTACATCAAGCCCGACGTGCAGACGATCTGCGTCGGCGTGGCGATGAGCATGGGGGCGCTGCTGCTGGCCGGCGGCGCCCAGGGCAAGCGGATGGCGACGCCGAACTCGAAGATCCTCATCCACCAGGTCTCCGGTGGGTTCGAGGGCCAGGCGACCGATATCGAGATCCACGCGCGAGAAATCATCGACGTTCGCAAGCGCCTCGACCAGATCATCGCCACGCACACCAACCAACCGCTCGAGAAGGTCGCCAAGGACACCGAGCGCGACTACTTCATGAGCGCGGAAGAGGCGAAGGCCTACAGCATCATCGACCTGGTGATCGAGCACCACTAGCCTCGATTTGCCGGTAAGCCGCGCTCGGGACGGGTCCTGCCCAAAGAAATGTCCTTCTGAGCAGCTGAGCAGGGAGGATGCAGGTTGCACGACCTGCGGATCCCCGACTCAAGTCCGCCCAGCCGGCGCAATCCGGCCTCTTCCCTCGAGTCCGTGCGATGGTCTCCGCTCAGGCTGATGACAGGCGGTCTAGATTTGAGTCATGGGTCGCACCTGGAAATGCGCTGGCTGTGGCGTGACCGCAAGCTTCGGTCCGAACGCCCCTGAGCCGGCGCACCCTGAGGGATGGGCCCACGAAGACGGGGAGTGGCGCTGCCTCGGGTGCCGGCGTGCGGACGTCATGGCCGAGGCTTCCGAGTCAGTGGCCAACGACGGGAAGGCCCGCAGGCGAAGAGCGCTCACGGAGTTCGAGCTGCTGCGCGACCCCGCCGCCTCGGACCACTTGATTGCCAAACGGGCCCAGTGCCCGACGCGATTCGTCCCCCCGGTCCGGGCGGCGCTTCGCAAGGCGGGGAGGCTGGCGCGCCCCTCAAGCTCAACTGCAGAGGACGAGCCCTGAGTGCTAGCGTCGTCCATCCGGCCGGGGCAGAGTCCCGGCGAAGCCGTGCCGGCGTCCGGTGGAGTTGCTGTCCAGCATCCTCCGCGCGCGCAGCACAGATCCGTGGAGAACGCATGCCCACTGGAACCGTCAAGTGGTTCAACAGCCACAAAGGCTTCGGGTTCATCACCCCCGAGGACGGCTCAGACGACGTCTTCGTTCACCAGAGCGCGATCGTCGGCGGGGGCGATCGCGGCCTCAGCGAGGGAGCCAAGGTCACCTATGACACCGAGTCGGGCCCCAAGGGCCCCAAGGCGGCAAACGTCCAAGCGAGCTAGCGGGCGAGCCATGCCGGCCTGATCGCAGCGAGCCGCGATCGCCCGGCTAGGAGGGCTGAGCGAAACGGCCAGCGAACTCATGGGAGCTCGGCTCCCCGGATGGATGTGAGGAAGTTCGATCTGATCAAGGTCGGTAATCCCTCTCAGTCCTCCTCACCTGCTTGGACAAACAGCCGGGCATGACGGTTAGGGGCAAGGATGGGCCTCCCAGGGTCGGGAACATCCTTGAGATTCACGGGGATCAGGCTGGCATCAAGAGACGCCTTGATGAATGCGACCCGGACTGGAGGGACTACCTCCGCCCGCGTTAGGCCACGAGCCCAAGCGCGTCCCGTTGCTCTCAAACGTGATCCGCCCGGCGGGAGGACGTCGATGACGCTCTGCGGAGCTTTCTGGTCATGCCTTCTTCAGCGGGGCGACAAGAAACGTCTGGCGAAACGGCTAGCGAAACGTGGCGGCAATCATGGGTAGTGCCGCATCCGTTCCCGGGCACTGCGGGAAGCCTGTCCGACCGATTGTCCGAGTTCCCGCCGTTGCTTGAAGTGGTGAATGAAGCGCGGGATGTATGTCAGTCGACGACCGACGCCCTGCCGTAACCCGCTCATCGGTTCGAGCTTACCGCCGACCAGATCACTCCGTGGATCAAGACGAAGCCGATGCTCGCCAAGGCTCGCCTGAGAGGACGGGAGCTTCTGGGGTCATGGACATGCTCGTTCCTGTATCGCCGAGTCGTAGTGCTGGGGCGTGAGGGGCAAGGCCCGAACGCGAGCAACCGGGAGGGAAACGCTTGCTGCGAATCGACGGCTCGTCGTCGTCACGGAGTGCCTCCCACTGCGCCGCCGGGGGTAGCGCCGCGCGATCGGCGCGCGATCGCCTCATTAGGCGACCGCCTACTCGCTCTTCTGTTCCCCGAACACCTTCCTACCCACCATGGGCTCGTTGGGCGGACACACGAGCCGCGGGGCCCCTCAGCTCACCTCGCGGAGCTTGCCGGTCTCGACCTCATAGACGAATCCGCGGACGCTGTCCTTCCGAGGCACGAACGGGCTGTCCTTGATCCGCTGGATCGAGTCGCGAACGTCCTGATCGAGGTCCGAAAACGAGCGAGCCTCCCACGCCGGGCGTTGCCCCACTTCCGACTCGAGCTTGTTGGCGAAATCCTGATCGCTGAAGGTGAGCATCCCGCAGTCCGTGTGATGAATCAGCATGATCTCCTCGGTGCCGAGCAGATGCTGGGAGATCGCCAGCGAGCGGATCTCATCGTCGGTGATCACACCGCCGGCGTTGCGGATCACGTGGGCGTCACCCAGCTGGAGGCCGAGGATCGGATACGGGTTCAAGCGGGCGTCCATGCAGGCAACGACCGCGATCTTCCTCGCCGGAGGCAGCGGTAGATCGCCCTTGTCGAAGCCCTCGGCGAAGCGCTCGTTGTTCCGCAGCAGGTCGTCGGTCGTACTCATGGCTCCTCCTTGGATCTCGGCTTGATGGGCTTGAGACGCCCCCTCGCCTGGCAATCAAAGCTACCGTGGGAGAGGCGGGCGGGGAAGGGGACCCGCCGGTCATGCGATCGGGGCGCGATCGGCCGGTTGGGCCGGCCTACTCCCGCAGCCCGGCGGCTTCGAGGGCTTTGCTCCGATCCGTGAAGGTCTGAAGACGGGTGAGCTTTCCGCCCCGGAGGTGGATGAGCCAGGCGGCCTGCCCGACACTGAGCTGAACGCCGCCCCTCCGTCCCCGTGCGCGCCAGGTACCGAAGGCCAGCACTCGTCCGTAGCCAAGATCAAGGCCCTCGTTCCAATGGATCTCGTAGAACTCCCAGTGCCGCTTCAGGTCATCCATCCATCGACACACGCCCTCGGGGCCGTGGTAGCTGCGTCCATCCAGCAGGGCAGTGATGGGGATCCACTCGATCTCCGCATCCAGAAACTCGTAGAAGACGTCGGCCCCTTCAGCGATGTTCCGGTTGAACGCCGCAAAGCTGCGTCGAGCGATCTCCACGTTCTGCCCGCGCTCGTCCGGAACTTCCATGGCTGTGACTACGAGGCCCGGCGAACCGATGTTCAGATCCCACCGGTGATCAACAAGGCCACCCTGCCTCCGGGTGATGCATGTCACACGACGCCTTGGGCGAGCCCCGCGTCCCGCCAGTCGTCTGGTCGGCTCGGCGCGATGCAACTGGGCAGGAAGCGTGGTTGGAGTACGAACCGCGCCTACTCCCGCAGCCCGGCGGCTTGAGCGCGATGCTATCCAGCGACACAGGGCTGTATGGAGTGCATCGTCTGAACGCTTCTGGGCTTCAGGTAGCTGAGCTGGGTCCGTAGTTGCCAGCCCTCCAGCGCATCCTGGGAATCACAACGGGCGCTCACGTAATCACCGTTCCCGAGCGTCAGGTTGAGGTCCGTGATCTGGACCGGCCGCGCCAGGTGGCGGAGATCGAGCACCCTCCCGTACCCGGATCCGTCGGGCGCATAGCCAAGGGATCCCTGCCACAGCACGGTGTAGTGGCCGTTGTGGTTTGAGCCCGGGTTGGAGCAATCGATGGTGGGCGGTGAGGGATCGGCCCGGATGAACAGCAGGATGGTGGGCCAACCGTCGTCGGACGGCGCGCCGTTGAACACCAGTACGCAACCGTTGAAGATCGCCGTGCCTAACGCTCCCTCTCCGGTCCCGGTGCCGACCTTGGCCGACCCGCACCGCCCCATCGCCTCAGCCATGTCGATCTGGCCCACGAGATCGTCCGGGTTGCACGTCGGGACGGCGTCTGTGGCGAACCTGAAGTCGTCGTCGAAGCCGAACTCGATCCGGCTGGTCCGTGTGTCGTGTGTGGCGCCTGTCCGCAGGAGGAGGTCGAGTGCGCCCGCGCTGAAATCGTTTTCCGGCACGGTGTTCGGGGTGAATTCGAACCTCACCGTCGCGGCTCTCGGAAACCGACGAAGATTGGCGGAGGAGCAGGTGAAGTCTCGCCCCTGCCGCTCGATCCGCTTCCTCTGAGCCCTCAGGATGAGACTGTCGGGCCGGCGGCGGGCGAGCCCCGTCAGCGAAACCGCGCCATGGTCGCTCGACCGACCGATGTCCTTGAGGGTCCGTTTCTTCCCGTGCCTGAAGTACAGCTTGTCGCGCCTCCCGTCCTTGCAGGCATGCTTCCTCGAGTGGATCTGCGCGGAGACCGAGTAGCCCAACTTGAGCTCCGCGGGGAAGATGTCCAAGCCCCGATCCTCCAGGTGCGTGCTCACCAGCTCGCCGACCGCGGATTGCGGAAAGCTCGCGCCGATCGCCAGGGCCCCGAACGCAAAGAGTGCGGCAGCGATCCTCGTCATGGCTCCGATTGTCGAAGAACGGGGACGAGTCGGGGGTACCCCTAGGTGGAGAGTGACGACACCTGTCGCACCCGTCCCCGGTTATCCCTCAACGTTTGGCCTGATGCGGCGTCCCGAAGCGGCGGTATGGCACCCAGCCGATTGACCGCGATCTAGCGCCTGGATTGTCCTTAACGGAGCCAGATCGGCTCTATCAGCGGAGGGGGAGGGATTCGAACCCTTGTCGCGCCCTGAAGACGTGAAACGGTTTTCGAGGCATGCACACTTCCCAGTTGGATGGCTTGATCAAGCCATTTATGGCGTTCGCGGGCGGGACGGGATAGAGCGAGGGAAGTGCATGGACGACCGAGCGCGTCAAGTCGCGGGCGCCCTGCGCCCGTCCAGGCTACGCTTCCACCGGGAGGTTCATCAGATGCGCCGAAAGCGAGGAGGGTTGATCGCACCGCTTGTGGTTGGCGCACTGCTTCTCGTCTTGCCACCCTCCGCCTCCGCCTCGATTCGGTTCGTGACGCAGTGGGGAAGCGAGGGCGCAGGCGACGGTCAGTTCCAACGCCCCTACGGCGTCGCCACCGACTCCGCGGACAACGTCTACGTAGTCGAGTTCGACGGCAACCGGGTGGACAAGTTCACCTCCGGCGGGGCCTTCATCACCAAGTGGGGAAGCCCGGGGTCTGGAGCGGGCCAGTTCACGCATGCGCAGGACATCGCCGTCGGAGCCTCGGACAACGTGTACGTGCTCGACACGGGCAACGCCCGGGTCGAGGAGTTCACCTCCTCGGGGAACCTCATCCGCCAGTGGGGAGAGCCGGGCTCGGGGAACGGGCAGTTCGACGACCAGTTCGGCGGCCCGACGGGAATCGCCACCGACGCCGCGGGCAACGTCTACGTCGCCGATAACGCCGACTACGGAAGGGTCCAGAAGTTCGACTCCACGGGGACCTTTCTCACCGCGTGGGACGACATCGAGCTCAACGATCTCGACGTCGCCGTCGACTCCGCGGGCTACATCTACCTCGACGGCTGGTATCCCGGAATTCACGGTGGCTACAACTACGTCGGCAAGTACGACCAGGCGGGCAACTATCTCACCACTCTGGGCAGCTTCCGCGGCGAGATCCCCGCCTCCGTGGCGGCGGGTCTGTCGGGCCAGGTCGTCGCGGTGAGCAGGGGTGAACGCGCGCGCGAGTTCGTTCCCACGACCGGCTTCACTACGGAGTGGGGGGCCGGGGGCTCGGGGATCGGGCAGTTCGACAGTCCCGGCGGCGTGGCCATCAACTCGGCGGGCCGCATCTATGTCGCCGACACGGACAACAACCGGATTCAGGTCTTCCGCCGGAGCACCGCGCTCCCCAACACGACGGTCGCCGGCCCTCAGGGCACGATCCGCGACTCGACGCCCACCTTCAGGTTCTCCTCCCCGGATCTCGACGCCACCTTCATCTGCAGCGTCGACGGGGGCGACTACAAGACCTGCTACTCGCCCAGGAGGACCAACCCGCTGGCCAACGGGCCGCACACCTTCAGCGTTCGCGCCACGGACCCGAACGGCACCGACCCGACCCCGGCCGTTCACAGCTTCACCCTGGAGGCAACCGACTCGACCGCCGTGGGCGTCTCCGGCTCGACCCTGGTCGTCACCGCCGCATCAGGAGTGACGAACAACATCAGGATCGCCCGCATTGACGCGTCGAGGCTTCGGGTGACCGATGGAGCGGCCGGCCTCTATTGGTACCGGGGCCCTTCCGGGTCGAGCGTCAAGGTGGGAGCGCACTGCAACCGTACGGACGTCTCCCGGGCTGAATGCCCCCTCGCGATGATCGACCGGATCAAGGTGACGGCGGGCGACGATGATGACGTTGTCCAGAACAAGACCGGCATCCCAAGCTCGCTGGCGGGCGGCGGGGGCTTCGACAACGTGGTTGGCGGCTCGGGCCCGGACACCCTGATCGGGGGGCCGGGCAGCGACTACCTATGGGGGCACGGCGGAAACGATCTGATCCTGGCGCGCGACGGCGCCGACGACAGAGTCGACTGCTTCGGCGGCAACGACGACAGAGCCGAACTCGACTCGCTTCCCCTAGACGATGGGGTCAGGAACTGCGAAACGAGTACGCGGCGTTAGTTCGGTGGTCCTCAGAGCCCGGTCACCGCAACAGCGGAGGGGGAGGGATTCGAACCCTCGTCACGCCCTTAAGACGTGAAACGGTTTTCGAGACCCGAATTCTGAGTCGTGTCTGACGGCGATTTGCAGGACGTTCGCCCTGCGCTGCGAATCTGCGCGATCGTCTTGCGATCCCCTGGTTTTGAGAGTTTTGCGAGACGCTAGAGGGGGTCCAGATTCGTCACGGTTCACCCCAGTCTCGAAACCCAACGGGCAGCCCGACCGCTGCTTCCCATTGAGCCCTCGGTGAAGTCCTCCGATTCCCGCAAATTGCGCACATTGCTTGACAGCCCCTAAGCACCGGGTTAGGGTCGGCCACGGTCCACGAAGGAGCGTGAGGACCATGGAGCCGAAGGATCGGCCCCGCCCTGGGGAGGGCAACGAGCAAGGAGGACGGGTGGGTCGTCTTGGCTTGCGCGATCGCCGCTCCCGCCTCGCCGCCTCCCTGACGACCCTGGCCGCCTGCCTGGCCCTCGGCGTCGGCCTGAGCGCCGCCCAGGCCGACCAGCTGCCGGACCTCCCGCCTCCGCCACTACCCGCCGATACGGATCCCGGCGGCGACGGCTCGACAAGCGGCTACCCGGACGCGACAACCGGCCAGGCGGAGAACCTGTTCACGACCGAGTTTTCAAACACCGTCGAATCCCTGGCGGCAGACCCGCCCGACCTCGGCTCAGATCCCCGCTTCCTGAACGACAGTACCGCCGTGGTCGGGGGTGGCAAGAGCCCGGCGGAATTCAAGGACCAGGTCGAGCAGATCCTCGCTCAGAATCAGGGTGATCCCACCGCGGCGCACTCGGCGATTCAGGACCTGGTCGACGCCCAGAACGCCGGCACCCCGAAGCTCGTCTCCTCGACCCTGCCGCTGAGGGCAAACGATGGCGGAGGCCAGGCTCCCGTCGACCTCTCGCTCGATCCCCAGGGGTCGGGCTACGTCCCCGACAACCCGCTCGTCGATCTTAAGCTTCCGGCAAACGTCAGCAATGACGTCAGCGTAGGCGACCAAGGGATCAAGGTCGACGTCGGAGCGAGCACCAACGCCACGGCGGACACGATCTCCGGCGGCGACAACCTCTTCTACCACGAGGCCGCCCCCGACACCGACGTGGTCCTCGCCCCTGTCTCGGTCGGCTTCGAGACCCTCTACCAGCTGCGTTCTCCACAGAGCCCCGAGGATCTTTCGATGAGCTTCACCATGCCTTCGGGAGCGAGTCTCCAGAACTCAGATTCGGGCGCAGCCCAGATCGTCAAGGACGGCCAGACCCTGGCCACCGTCTCGGCTCCCACGGCCACCGACGCCGCCGGCAACGCGGTCGACGTCTCGAGCTCGGTCTCCGGAAACTCGCTCGAGATCCACGTCGACCACCAGAACGCCAACGTCGCCTACCCGATCAACGTTGACCCAGTGACTGACGTCTACAACGGCGCAAACGGCGGGATCAATGCCTTCGCGGCCGACTGGACCTCGAGCAAGTCGACCGGCAGCGCCTACACCACCTCGACATCGTGCACCCAGAACGTCAGCTGCACCTCGGGGACGACCGGCCCTCGCGGCCTCTACATCCACGCCCCGACCAACCAGACCTACTCGGCGAACCAGACCGCCAGCTGGCTCTACTTCACCCCGCACTGGCCGACGACCACCGCCTACATCACCGGGATGGTGCTCGGGCCGATCGACTACAACCGCCATTCGGGCACCGGCACGAATCCGTACCTGGCCGGCGGGATCCTCTCCGCCTCGAACCTCTCCTGGATCTCGAGCTGGAGTGAGTCGGCCGACGAACAGGCCACCTATTGGCTCCTCGGCCCGCCGAATCAACAGGTGGCTCCGCAGGGCAAGATCGCCGTCTTCCAGCTCTATACGCCCTCGAGCGTCACCCTGACCCACTGGCGCCACGCCTTCCTCTCGAGCGCCAGCCTCGGGCTCGCCGACACCGACAACCCGACCCTCGACGTCGACACCGCCCCCCTGACCTCGGGCTGGATTGACACCGACCAGACGACCAACTTCCAAATCCAGGCCGCCGACGGCGGCGTCGGCGTCAGCCAGGTTTACGCCCCTGGGTCGAACGGCTGGAACATGACCACCCTTCCGAACCAGGCAAGCCCCTGCGACGGCACCCACGCCAAGCTCTGCCCATCCTCGGCGACGGTCACTGCCTCCTACATCCCCGGACAGATCTCCGAGGGCCAGTCCGAGGGCCTGGCAATCGCCTGGGATGCGCTCGGCAACGTCGCCGCCCCGACCTGGACGATGCGGGGGGATGGGACGCCGCCCACCTTCGAGGAGCTCTCCGGCGGGCTCAGCCAGGCCGGCACCGGAGACCCCTACACGCTCCACGTCGACGCCACCGACGGCAAGACCGATGACCCGGTGAACTGGCGCTCGGGGGTGCGGAGGGTTCAGGTTTTCCTGAACAACGATACGAGCCCGATCAAAGACTCGGGTCTGCAGTCCTGCACTGCGCAGGCCGGGAGTTGTTCCCTCTCACGTGACTTCACGTTCACTCCATCGGAGCTACCGACCGACAACCTGCACTTCAAGGTTATGGCCACCGATCAGCTCGGTCATACGCGCAGCCAGGAATGGGACGTCACGCTGCCTGATACCTCTATCCCCTCTGACTCTGGCCCAACCGGACCGACGAGCAACCCGACGCCGCACTTCGACTACGGCTCGACCGTCTCCGGATCGACCTTCCAATGCAGGGTCGACGGCGCAAGCTACACCTCCTGCCCGACCGCCGGCTATACGACTTCCCACCTCAGCGATGGGCAGCACACCTTCTACGTGCGGGCAATCAATCCCGGTGGACAAATTGATCAGTCGGCGGCGATCCGCTCCTTTACCGTGGACACCGCCCCGCCCGTGATCTCTACTTCGGGGGGACTAACCGAGGATCCCGCAAGCGCCTCGACCAGCCTTCATGTGGAAGCGACAGACGGCAGTTCCTCGGATCCCGCGAATTGGCAATCTGGCGCTCGCTCCATCCAGGTCAACATCAACAGCGAACAGATAGCAGAGACCGGCGATCATGACTGTTCCACTCAGGAGGGAAGCTGTACCTTGTCACTGGACTACTCCCTCGTGCCCGCGGATTGGCCTACCAACGAGCTGCACATCGAGGTCATCGCCACGGATCAGCTGGGTCAGACGCAGACCGCTGAGTGGGACACGACGATCAGCGGCGCAAGCTTCGGAGGGCTTGACCCCTACATTCAACCGTTGACACAAACGAGTGACCCCGCTCGTCCGGATTACGACGATTCGCTCGACGAGGCGGTGCCACTCGATCCCCTCCTAAGCGATGCAACCGCTGCCTTTGGTGATCGCCTAGCGGGGCTGGCAGCCGACAGGACAACCGATCCCGATGTTGAGCGCGTCTATGTCGTGGGAGCAACCGCCGCCGATGCGAGCACTCTGGATGAGATTACTGACTCGAACCCACGTGTCGTCCTAACAGACGCTCAGTTTACGTTTGACCAAATCAAGGGGGCCGCTGACGCGGTAAGCAGTCAGCTTGAGACCGATGACGATATCTCCTTCGCTGTTATGCCCGACGTCGTCGGTCAACAAGTAAAGGTGGTCGCGAGCGATATACCCTCCGATCTTGCCAGCGCTGCCACAGCGTCTGCGGACCAGGTCCCCGTCGATTACGAGATAGATCCGGACTACGCTGGCGGCGAACAGACAGACTGCCAAAAATGTTTTCCGCCATACGCGGCAGGCCATTACCTGAGCACGCCGCATGGATTTTGCACCTCCGGTTTCACGCTGCGTCGGGGTGACCAGCGCTTCGCCACGACCGCCGGTCACTGCGCGCACGATGGCAACCAGATGTACATAGCGACTGGTCACGGCTATCATGACCTCGGCCCGGTGGAGCAATCGACCCCGGACTTCAATGGGCAATACGTGAGCGCCGACGTCTTACGAGTTGAAATCTCCTTCGGCAATGCGTCCACGTACATCTACGTGGGCAATGGTCATGATATGCCTGTAAATGGGAAATTCACCAATCACCAGCTCGATAATTACATGGGCAGGCGCCTTTGCTTTGAGGGAGTGACTACGGGTAACAGCGGAAAGACATGTGGCTATTTGCGATACCCCGATAACGAGATCAAAGAAGCGCACCACCTGATCAATAAGCACGCCTATTGTCTGGGTAGTCCACACTCGCTGGGCGGGGACAGCGGGGGTCCGGTCTATCGCATTCGAGATGGCAGGAATCGGGGGACGGGAAAGGCGGCGGGGCTGATTTGGGGAAATGCCGGCGTACCGGGTGTCGGACTGTGCTTCTCTACAATCGGCCACGTAGAGGAGGCCGAGAATGCCGACTTATTCCAAGGCTAACAAGCTTAAGGTCGTTTGCGTCTGGGGTGCCCTTGGCGGTGCGTTAGCCATCAGCCTTAGCATTGGAGGATGCGGAGGCGACGGAAACGCAAGCGCTGCGCCGACCACTGCGTTGCGTGTGGTTCCGAGCACGGCGGAGCCTGGCAAGAGCGTTGTCGTATCCGTGCGTAGTGCCCGGGGCGGCTTGCAAACTGAGTCGAACACGAAGCTGAAGGCTCGTAGGAGCGGCCGATGGGTCGCCATTTATACACTCACATCGGATGGGTCCCAAGGCGGGCCGCAGGCGATCCCCATCCGGGAGGTGCGCGATCCAGCCAGCGTTGGCTTGGTCGTACCGAGTCGCGAGCGGTTAGTGCTGCCTCGACATCTGAAGAGTGGTGAGTATCGCTTGACTAAGAGAGTCGCGGCGCCAAATCATGCTCAGTTTCACGTAACCACTAAGCTGGTTGTCCGCCCAAATCGGCAGAACGAGTAGCGCGTTGACACCGGCCGAGGAAGCCAACAACGCAGTCGTAGTTCAGTGAGATAACAACATCTCCGACGTAGAGCCGGTTCGCAATGGCGGCATGGGTGGTGCACGATCCAGTGATGCTCGCTCCAAGCAGTGCCGGCAACGCAGTGCGTAGAGCATCGATCAAACGGCGTGGCTCTTCCAAGATGCGGCCACGGGTCACGTTGAACTCCTCATGGAAGGTCCGCGCAGCATCTCGGCTGTCGCTACAGCTTCGCCAACTCCGTGGTCGGCTTGTGTGGTTTCGATGGCCCAGGCCGCTAGCGCAGCTGCGCCCTCCGGCGCCACCTTGGACAAGGCCTCGCCGTTCTCGGCACCCGGGATGTCATCGACGATCTGATTCGCGGCCGCTGCTGCCAAGCTCTCGGCGATTACCGTCTGTCTTCCGTAGCCCGAGGTGGCGCTCTTTGCCCTACGCAGGAAGTCGCTGAGATATCCAGCTGTTTCCGGCGAGTCAGCGGGGGGCAACTGCGCCACCCAATCTTCGATGGTTGTCTGGCCCGTGGGCCTAATCACCGCCGCCGACCAGACGCGGGCTGCCCGATTGACGAGGGCGAGAGCTTGGCGGATCTGAGTGTTCTCGGCCGGCCTTCCATGAGACTGAAACGCGGCAAGGGCGGCCGTGTTCTCAAGGCCGGTCCCGAACCCGGCGAGCTCGTTCGGAACGGCCCGAATGAATCTCTCGACCAGCGTCGCTGCTCTCATGGTCACCTAGCTGAGCTACCCCCGAGGCTGCCTCGCCCCGGCCCCCATGCTGGCTTAGTCGCCACCAATCTCGCTACCCAGCGTCGCTAGCGTGCTCTATACCCCTCGAGCGTTCGCTGTGCGGGGGTCACGTTGGAGTAGCGACGCGTTTCCGTGTAAGAGAGCCTGATCGCTCGACGGCCGCTGTGGGGTGGTCCTATGGAGAACTCGCTCATGCGGGTGGCTTGGCGCTGACCAAGCAAGCGCTCGACGATGAGCAAACGGGCGACGGGTTGGAGAATGGCTTCCGGCATCCCATGCGGCAACTCAGCCAGGGGGTCCGAATCATCGACCATGAAACCCATGCTTCCGATCTGCTCGGGGAGTGCCTGACCGAGAAGCCCGACCCGTAGGCCCAGCTCGGCGAGGTCCTCTGGAGAGTAGCCAGCGGTGCCAGCGGCCATGGAATCTGCGGATCCGTCTGCCCAACCAACGGTCGCTTCGATCTTGACGCTGCGCCCGGAAGCCGAGCGAGCCTCGCTGGTGACGCGTTCGATTCTCGCGCTCCCAGAGCGGTCATGGGTAGTCACGGTTGCGTCCGAAGCCCGGTTCCACTGATCAGGTCTCAGTCCCTCAAGGTAGTGGGCGATCTCGCCGTCGCGAACATCGGCCTCTATCTCAATGCGATCGCCTTGATCTCGGATCACGGTCGCTCGTAAGACGGCATCACCGACCTTCACCCACGGAGCTTCATCGTCAGCGGCCAACTCTGCGATGCGGCCGATCACCCGCTCGGCCAGGTCGTTAGGGCCGTCGAAGCGGCCTGTGGTGTGAAAGGTTTGGACTTCTTGCACGAAATCACGGGCGTTTCCCTGGCGATCGCTCTCGTCGGTCGCTACCCAGAATGAGATCCGCTTTCCGTGGTCGCGGGCGAAGAGATACTCCTCGTGGGTTGGGGATCGGCCTGAGGCCTGCATCCGGCCGTAGCGATCGCCGACGATCCCGATGTAGACGTCGGACCGGGCAACGCCATCGAGATAGGCGGTAACTGAGTCCTCATCTCGGCCTCCGAAATCCTCGAAAAGGATCACCTTTATTCTGAGATCGCGAAGCGCCTGCGCCACTGCCTCCCGCTCATTGGCCAGATCAGTCATCTCGCTCGAAACGAATGCGGTGTGGGCCTCCGCCCAGTGACGGAGCTCGTCTCCGCTGAGGCGACGAGAAGTTGATGCGGTGTCGATCAGTAGTGGCATGACCCACATATCGTGGCGAGCGCCGATGACATGTTCTACGGTGCTCGGGTGAAGGAGCGAGACGCGTGGGGCGTGGCCGGGGAGTGGCGGCGGCTGGGCGAGGGTCGCTCCGAGTCTTTTCGAGACTTATCCAACTGGCTCGCCAACGAGTTGGTGGCACTCATCTCCGATGAGGTCGAGGGCGCCGCGGCTATGGTGGATGGCGAGCCCGCGGCTCTGGTTCTAGGTGAGGAGGCGCTGATCGTCGTAACCTTGAGTGAGGGTCAAGAGGCGGAGGGTGCAGGCCGGCCCGCAAGCCTCGATTGGCAGACACTTCGACTGCACCCTGCTGCCACCGTTCGCCTCCACGAGTGGATCGAGGAGCGTTCTCCAGGCCTCGCCCACGCTTCGCCGATCATTGTCCGGGAGCGTGCATGGCGATTCTCCAGCGGTGAAGCATCTGTAGCTGTCTCAACCAGCGAGCAAATCATGGGCGGCTTCGCCGACGAGCGGCAACCAGGGGCAGACGAGCTGCTCGCCCGAGCCGCGGCTGCACGACTGGGTTGGCCGATCGTCAAACCATCCCCATCAGGTCACCCAGCAATCTAGTTCCCAGGGGCTAGCGCATGAGAGCCCCTCAGAGTTCGTCCTCGATCCAGCCTCCAGGAGCTGTTTAGAGGTCGGGCGGACGGACGATTCCAAGACTCGCCAGACGGGCCTTGTTTCTGAGGTCGCGGTCGCTCGCAGTAATCGCCACGCGAGAAGTCAGGTCCTGCCACGCCAATTCCAAGGCGCTGGCGATGAACGCGTCGTGCCTTGTCGGCGGCTTGGGGACTTGTGCGATCCGGTCGCGATTCCGTCGTTTTAAGAGTCATGAGAGACGCTTTGGCCTTTGACGATCTCGACTTTGGAGCTCGGCGGAGGACATCGCACTTCGCTCGATCCAGCGGATCGTCCTCCTTCGACGCCACGGCAGCGAGCCGCTCCGAGTCCGTCCGATGCCCCTGCCAGCATGAGCCTATGCGAACATATGTTCGTCCACGAGGCACCGGGAGAGCTGTCGTGCATTCCGGCCAACCCACCTGGTTGACTGCGGCAATGGTCAAGCGCCATCACGAGGTTCGCGACGCGGTCCATGTTTTCATTCACTTCGACTCGGCCGAGCGCTCCCTGATCGACTCTCCGGCCTTCCAGCGGCTCCGCCACATCCACCAGTTGGCGCTCTCGTTCCTCGTCTATCCGGGTGCCTCGCACAAACGGTTCGAGCATTCGCTCGGCGTCATGGAGGTTGCAGGGCGGATCTTCGATGTGGTCACGAGACCCGAGAACGTCAGCGATCCCGTCAGGGAGGTGATCCCCGAATACGACAGCGATGAGCACAAGTACTGGCGGAAGGTCCTTCGAATCGCCGCTCTGTGCCACGACACCGGACACCTGCCCTTCAGCCACGCCGCCGAGGAGGTACTGCTGCCGGATGGCTGGAATCACGAGCGCATTACGCGCGAGATCATCCACTCGGACCCGTTGAAGGAAGTGTGGGATGCGATGCGTCCCAAGCCCGAGCCAGACGACGTCGTCAAACTCGCCGTGGGACCGCGGGAGGCCGAGAAGCTTCGACTCGGCCTCACCTTCGATCCCTGGCAGGCGATCCTGGCCGACATCATCACCGGCGACGTCTTCGGTGCCGACCGCATCGATTACCTGCTTCGAGACTCCCTCCACACCGGGGTCGCCTACGGTCGCTTCGATCACAACAGGCTGATCGACACGCTCCGCATCATGCCCAGCGCACCGGAAGGCGAGGACGGTGAGGGGAATACGGATCCGCAACTGGGATGCGAGCGCGGCGGGCTCGAGGTCCTCGGGCATGTCTTGCGGCATCGCCCGCGTGAAGATGCGATCGCGGGTAGCGGTCGCGACTCCGTAGCTCACCCCGTAAAGCCGGGCGTGAACCGCTGAGGCCAGGGAGCCCGTAGGGGCCTCGGGGTCACCGGCGCGCGGTTCTGGAAGGCGCAGGTCACCGGTCCTCAGATACTGAAATAGCGAGTGGGCTCCGGACGTAGCCCCGAGGCCGAAGTAGAGGGCGTCGGATTGGAGCCCTCGAAGCGCCCGTCCTTGTGAGTAGAGGCTTGCCTCGGGCGAAACGTAGATGCCCTTGTCTTTACAAAGCGCGTCAGACCAGCCGTAGCGAGTCCCAAACTCGCGCGCATTCTCCTCGCGCCATCGGGTGACCTTCGCCCTCGCCTGATCCAGCGTCCCGCACGAGAGCAGGTTGCCGGTGGAGCCCGAATAACCGCCCTGGCTCGCCCCACTGAGCTGGGCGCTCCGCAGCTCCATGCGCTCACAGAAGAGAGGGGAGCGCGGGAGGCGCAGCTCGAGGTCGCTAAACCAGCCTCCCACTCTCGCTTGTCGCGAAGTGTGAATAGGTCCAGCCGGCCTGATCATGCCGGTCGTGGCAACCACGTCAAAGAGGAAAGCACGGCGCCCCTCCCACGGGGTCAGCATCGGCCCCGCGGTGGTCGAAAAGGTTCAGATCTCTCACCTAAAGCGCTACCCAGGCAACCCCCGCCGAGGCAACGTCGAGGCGATCAAGGAGAGCCTGGAGCAAAACGGCCTCTACAGACCAATAGTCGCTCGACGAGCCACCAACGAGGTTCTCGCCGGCAACCACACGCTGATGGCCGCCGCGGACCTCGGCTGGACCGAGATCGCCGTCACCTACCTCGACTGCGACGCCGAGCGGGCGAAGCGGATCGTGCTCGCGGACAACCGCACCAACGATCTCGCCGGCTACGACGACCAGGCCCTCGTCGACCTGATCACCGAACTTCCCGACCTCGCCGGCACCGGCTACGACCAGTCAGCGCTCGACTCGCTCCTCGACGAGCTCGAGCCCGAGCCGTTGGTCGAGGACGACGTCCCCCCTCCCCCCGCCGAGCCTCAGACTCGGCTTGGCGACCTCTACGAGCTCGGCCGTCACAGGCTGTTGTGCGAGGACGCCCGCGATCCCTCCGCCTATGAGTGCCTGCTCGGCGACAAGCGGGGGGCTCTGCTCTGGACCGACCCGCCCTACGGGGTCGACTACGAGGGCAAGACCAAGGCCAAGCTCCGGATCGCCAATGACCGCGCCAGCGGCCTCGAGGCGCTGCTTCGCGACTCCTTCGCGTCTGTCGACGAGGTTCTAGCCGACGGCGCCCCGCTGTACATCGCCGCCCCCGGTGGGCGGCTGCTCCTTTCCTTCGCCCAGGCATTCCTAGATGCGGGCTGGGACCTGCGCCAGACGCTCGTCTGGGTCAAGGACGCGATGGTCCTCGGCCGCTCCGACTACCACTACCGCCACGAGCAGCTGCTTTACGGGTTCAAACCGGGGCCCGGAAGGCTGGGGCGCGGCGGGTCGAGCTGGCACGGCTCCGACTCGGAGACGAGCGTGTTCGAGCTCGACCGGCCGCGTGCCTCGCGCGAGCACCCGACGATGAAGCCCCCGGAGCTGATCGAGCGGGCGCTCTTGAATTCATCTCGCCGCGGCTCGGTCGTCTTGGACCCTTTCGCCGGCTCGGGGTCGACGCTCATCGCCTGCGAGCGAACCGGGCGGAACGCGTACCTAGTCGAGCTCGACCCCCGCTACTGCGACGTCGTCTGCGAGCGCTGGGAGCGGCTTTCGGGGAAGAAGGCGCGGGTTCGGCGTGGCTAGGCCGACCAAGCTCACCCCGGAGGTAAAGCAGCGGATCGTCCAGGCGGTCCGGGCCGGCAACTACGCCGAGACCTCGGCGCGCTCGGCCGGCGTCTCCTCGGCGACCTACTACCGGTGGATGAAGCACGGCGAGCGCGAGTCGAAGGGGATCTACCACGACTTCTTCGAGGAGGTAAGGCGCGCCGAGGCCGAGGCCGAGGTCCACGCGGTGGCCGTGATCCGCAGGGAGATCGCCGACGGCGATTGGCGCGCCGCCGCCCACTACCTGGAGCGCCGACACCCAGACCGGTGGCGACGGCGAGAGACGCTCGAGCACGACGGCTCCTCCCGGCTCGTAATCAGCGCCGAGGACGTCGGCGACCCGAAGACAAGAAAGGAGCTACGTGAGATCACCCGCCGAATTGCAGACGCTCGCCAGAGCGGGGCCGGCCGCGCTCGGGATCCTGACTGACTCCCGCTTTGCCCTCCCACCGCATCTGGCGCTAATCGACGAGCAGGTGGTCGAGGCGGTGTGGCGGGCCGGAAAGCGCCCCCGCCCCGAGATCCTGCTGATCTCCGCGCCTCCGAGGCACGGCAAGTCGACGATCGTCTCCGAGTACTTGCCCGCCTGGTTCCTCGGCACCTTCCCCGAGCGGCGGGTGATCTTGACCTCCTATGAGGCCGACTTCGCCGCCTCCTGGGGGGCGAAGACCCGCGGCCTGCTCGAGGCCCACGGGCGCTCGCTCTATGGAATACGCGTCGATGAGCGCTCCCGCTCTGCCTCGCGCTGGGATCTGGCGGGGAAGCAGGGCGGGATGATCACCGCCGGGGTCGGCGGGCCGATCACCGGCCGCGGGGCGCATCTGCTCGTGATCGACGACCCGATCAAGAACGCCGAGCAGTCGCAATCGCCGACGATCCGCGCCAAGCAGTGGGACTGGTGGCTCTCGACCGCCAGGACCCGCCTTGAGCCCGGAGGCGTGGTCGTCGTCGTGATGACCCGCTGGCACCAGGGAGACCTGGGCGGGAAGCTCCTTCAGGCCTCCGCCGAGGGCGGCGATCCGGTAACCGAGGTCCGGTTGCCGGCGCTCGCGGAACCAAATGATCCCCTCGGGAGGGAGGTCGGAAAGCCGCTATGGCCCGAGCGCTACGACCGCGACTACCTGGAGGCGAGCCGCGAGACGCTCGGCGCCCACTGGTATGCGGCGATCTATCAGGGACGCCCCTCGCCCGAGGAGGGGGGGATGTTCAACCACGCCGACTTCCGCTACTTCACGATCGAGGGCGATGAGGTCGTGCTTCGGCAACCCGATGACTCCAACAAGCGCTTCCCCGTCCAGAGCTGCCAAAGGTTCCAGGTCGTCGACCTCGCGGCCTCCGAGAAGGAGACCGCCGACTACACGGTGATCGCCGAGTACTGGCGGACCCCCGAGGCAGATCTCCTGGTCCGCTCGGTAGTCCGCGAGCGAGTCGCCGTCCCCGACCAGCCGGCCTTCTTCAAGGAGCACCACACCGGCTGTCCGGTCAAGGTCGAGGCGATCGGCTATCAGGCCGGGATGGTGCAGACGATGAGCCGCGAGGGCTTCCCGGTCGAGCCCGTCTATCCGGACGCCGACAAGGTGAGCCGTGCCGGGGTCGCCGGGGTCCTCTACCGGGGCGGGAAGGTCTACCACCTGGCTGGGGCTCCCTGGCAACACGACTTCGAGGCAGAGCTGCTGGCCTTTCCGGCCGGCGAGCACGACGACCAGGTCGACACGATCGGCTACGCGGCCAAGGCGCTGCCGTCGATCTATGTCGGCGGCTATCGGCAGAAGAGGAAGGGGAAGACAATTACCGGCGGGCTGATGAATAAGCAGTTCTAGGCGCCGCCACGTGCCCCGATCTCCCCGGCCCCGGAATGAGCTGCTTCGCGCTCCAGATAGCTCTCCAGCATCGCCGCCGCCTCGTCCTCGTGCCCCGGCATCAGGTGCCCGTAGCGGTCGAGGGTGACCGTGATCGAGGAGTGGCCCATATATGAGGAGAGCGCCTTGGCGTTGACCCCGGCGGCGATCATCAGCGCCGCGTAGGTGTGGCGGCACTCGTGGAGGCCGATCGGATTGAGGCCCGCGCGGCGCCAGATCGGACGGGCGCGGCGGGCTAGCTTCAAGGTGTCGCTCGCCTTCTCGCGCCCAACGCCGAAGAGGAGCGCCTCCTCGCTTCCGCCACCTCGGAGCTTGTGGACGGCGAGCAGGGAGCGAAGCGGCTTGGCGAGCGGGACCCGCCTCCTCCCCGCGCGGCTCTTCGGCTCGATCGGGCCCTCCCGGTCGTCCCAGCCCTGCTCGACATGAATCAGGCCGCGCTCGAAGTCGACGTCAGACCAGCGAAGGCCCTTGATCTCGCCCCTTCTGAGGCCGGCGTAGAGGGCGATCGCCCACACGGGGCGATCCTCTGAAGGCAACGCGTCGAGGAGGGCCCTGGCCTCGGCGGGGTGGGCAATCCGCTGGCGCCTGCCGCGGCTGGCCGGAAGGGCTAGCCCGAGGGTCGGGTTTACGAGCACCTCCGAGCGCCTCAGGGCTCGCCGATAGATCGCCCGCAGGGGAAGGATCGCGTTTCTGATCGTCGAGGGGCTCTTTCCGGACGCGACCAGCTTGTCGACCAGGTCCTGGACATGGGCGCGAGTCACCGAGGAGAGCCGAAGGTGCCCAAGCTCGGGGACGATCCCCGCCCGTAACGAGTGCTCATAGCCTCGAAGCGCCGAGGGCTTGTAGGGGGAGCCGGAGCGGGTCCGGACCACCCCGGATTTCGCGGCGGCGAGCCATTCATCGGCCGCCTGCTTGATCGTCGTCCGGGTCGGGGCGCGGAGGGTCCCAGTGCAGAGGGCCGCGTGGGTCTCGGCGCGCCAGGCGCGGGCGTCCGTGAGCGTTCGGAAGGTTTTTCGGATCGTCTTTCGATCGCGGGCGGAGAAGACCTGGGCTTGGTAGCCGGGGCGGCAGTCGCAGCTTTGGCCGCGACCGGATGCGCAGCGGCGGGCGTGGCGGAGGACGATCCCCTCGGC
>JBOGZC010000018.1:0-47933 GCA_050697075.1 Solirubrobacterales bacterium
CCGCTATGGAGCCCGTGCCGCTCGCAGCGCCGGAGGCCTCCGCTCCGGCTGCCGAGCCGGAGGCACCCGAGCGGGCTGATGAGCCGGAAGCCGAGCCGGAACCCGCCGCACCGCGTCCAAAGCAGGCGCCCGCCCGCCGCCCTCGTGTCCAGCCCCAGCGGCGCGGCACGCGGCCTGCGGCGAAGGCGACTCCACAGGCTCAGCCGGTGCCCCAGCCCCGGCGAGGCCCCGAGGCGATCATGCGCAAGGCGGTCGAGCGCTTCAACTCCAGCGAGGAGCCCCGCAAGGTCGCCGGGCTGATCCGGTCGCTGGGCGAGCCGCAGGCCGCGGTTCGCCCGGATCCCCGCCGCCAGCTCGCCCTGGTGACCGTGGCCTGGGAGCTCTCCTGGTACCAGTGGGAGGTCAGCGCCAACGGGGACGACGAGTCGGTCCGTGAGGTCGCCAAGGGCAAGGAGGTCTCCGAGTTGACCGACGAGGCCCGGGCGTGGAACGCCGCCGTCGGTGAGGACGGGAGCCTGCGGCTGCGTGCCGCGGGCCAACGCAGGCAGGCATCCGGCAAGGAAGCTTGAGCGCCCGCCGGCTGGTCGTCAACGTCGACGGCGGGGCGCGTGGCAACCCCGGCCCGGCCGCGATCGCGGCGGTGGTCACGGACCAGGACGGCGAAGTGATCGAGGAGCGCTCCGAGTCGATCGGTCCCGCGACCAACAACGTCGCCGAGTATCGGGCGCTCCTGCTGGGCATCGAACGCGCCCGAGCGCTGGGCGCCGACGAGGTCGAGCTAGTGGGCGACTCCGAGCTGGTCGTGAAGCAGGTTCGCGGCGATTATCGGGTCAAGGACGCCGGGCTCAAGGACCTTCACCACCGCGTTAAGGGGCAGCTCGCGCGGTTCAACGGCTGGTCGATCCGGCACGTGCGTAGGGAGGCCAACGAGCACGCCGATCAGCTCGTCAACGAGGTGCTCGACGCGGCTGGCTGATCGAAATCCGGGTATCCGGGTTGGGACCGAAACGAGACGACAGGAGGTGGGCAGATGGCCGTTCGCAGCGCGATTGCCAGGTGGGAGGGAGACCTTCGAGGCGGCGGCGGGACGATGGCCCTCGGCAGCGGCGCATTCGAGGGGCGGTACTCGTTTCGCTCCCGTTTCGAGGACGGCACCGGGACGAACCCCGAGGAGCTGATCGGCGCGGCACACGCCGGCTGCTTCTCGATGGCGCTCGCGAACATGCAGGCCGAGGCAGGTCACACGGCGAATCGGATCGAGACGAGGGCGCGTGTCCACTTCGAGCCGGTCGGCGGGGCGCCGACGATCAGCCGGATCGAGCTGTCGACGGAGGGTGAAGTGCCCGACATCGACGAGGCGGAGTTCGAGCGCCGCGGACGCCGCGAAGGAGGGCTGCCCCGTATCCAGGGCTTTGGCGGGGGTCGAGATCTCGCTCGACGCGAGCCTCGTCTCAGCTTCGCCGGTGCGGCCTGAGGCCGGCGCCCGGCGGCTAGAATCCGCCCCTGCGCGGCTGTAGCTCAGTTGGCTAGAGCGTCTGCTTGCCATGCAGAAGGTCGTGGGTTCGAATCCCATCAGCCGCTCTTCTCCAGACCTCCGTCAGATCGCGACACGACACGTCCCGGGAACGCGTGCTCCTCGACCACCTCGTAGAGCCCGTCTGCTCCGACCGACTCGACGAATGGAGCGATCGCTTTTAGCTGCTCGGTGTAGCCCTGCTCGGCGACGGCATGGCGCAGTTGCTCGACCGTGCCGTCGAAGAACCCGAAGCAGATAACCTCGTCGCGGCGTTCCGTGCTTCGGACCATGTTGAAGCGCACGTAGCCGGCGGGCGGGTCCTCCAGGTTCTCGTGTGCCATGAAGGCGTCGCGAAACTGGTCGAAAGTCCCTGCCTTGAGTGTGCGAACCGTTAGCGCGCAGAGCATCACACTCTCCTTTCAAGCGAGGGGCGCAGCGCCTCCAGGAAGGCTTGCGGCTGCTCCATCGGCGGGTCGTCGCCTGCGTCGTCGATTACCCGCAGGGGCCAGTCGAGGCGGGTGCTTGCCGCCTCGCCGACTGCCAGGCGGACCCCGGTGTTCTCCCGTCCCCAGATGAGCGTGGTCGGCACCACGATCCTCGCCAGCTCGTCGTCGGGGATCACAGGCGTCCCAACACTCCCCATCATGGACCGCAGGGCGCTTTTGCCGCTCTTCTCGCGCGCCCGATCAACGTAGTAGGCCTCGAAGGTGTCCCAGCGCTCACCCATCTGCCGCCGCACACCGGCCAGGTCCACGGTGCACCGCTGCCACAGCCGGTCCGAGCTGCGCTCGCTGGGGCGAACCATGAAGCGCACGAGGGCGGCCGCAAACCGCGGCGACGGGCGGAACTTGCCCAGCCCGAGGGAACCGACCAGAACGAGGCCGCTCAGGCGGTCGGTGTACTCGCTCGCATAGCGAGCCGCGATGGCGCCGCCGAGGAGATGGCCAACGAGGACGGGCGGGGAGTCGCAGGTGCGTTCGATCAGCTCGTCGAGCCACGCCAGCATGCGGCCGGCGTCGAGCGCGCCATCCGGAACGCCGGAGGCGCCGTGTCCGGGCAGGTCGGGCGCGATGACGCGGTTCGTTCGGACCAGATCCGGAATGACCCTCATCCACTTCGCCCCGAACTCGCCGGGGCCGTGCAGGAAGATGACCGGTGGCCCGTCCCCGCCCTCCAGCACGGCGGTGGAGATTCCGGCCACCTCCAGCCGGCGCTCCGTGACGGGCATCCCCGTCAGGAGCCGTTCGCGAAGGCTATCTTCGGCGCTCGCCCGGCCGGCCGCGCTTCCGCCCCCGCTCGCGCCGCTGATCGCCGTCTGCTGTGCCGCCATCTTTTCCTCCTTCGGATTCCCCAGGCCCATTGCCCGGTGAGGTCACCGTAGGACCAGCGCGGCCGCGCCGCATCGCCTGGATTCACCAACTTCGCGGCGGCCGGAGCGTGGTCATTTCTGACCACGCCGGCGTCAGACGAGGCCGTGCTCGAAGGCGAAGGCGGTCGCCGCCGTCCTCGAGGACAGACCGAGCTTGGCAAAGATGTTCTGCAGGTGCCGCGCCACCGTGTGTTCGCTGATTACGAGGGCCGCGGCAATCTCGCGGTTGCTCTTGCCGGCGGCCACCAGCTGCAGCACCTCCAGCTCGCGCTCGGTGAGGCCATGGGTTTGGCCGGGCGCGGCGCCTGCGAGCGACGCGATCCGGGTGAGGTCCGGGCTTGCCCCCAGCTCCGCGAAGGCCGCGTGCGCCGCATCCAGCTCCAGGGTCGCGCCATCCTCGTCACCGAGAGCGCGGCAAGCACGCCCCACGAGCTCGCGCACCCGGGCCGTCTCGTAGGGCGCGTCGAGCTGTTGCCAGGCCTCTCCCGCGTGGCGGAGCGAGGCTAGGGCCGCGGCAGCATCGCCCTCGGCCAGCTCGACTGCCCCCCGCGCCTGCGCGGCCATCGCCCCCAACGCCCCCTGCTCTTGGCCATCCGCGAGCGACCCCAGCTCATCGCTTGCATCGCGCGCAGCGTCCAGGTCGCGAGCGGCGAGCATGATCTCGACGTATGCCGGAAGCAGCTTTGCCCGCTTGCTGATCTCGGCGGTCTCGACCGATGCCCTGCGGATCGCGGCTGCGGCGGCGTCGGGCTCTCCCTGTGCGAGCCGCAGCAGGGCCAGACCCGGCTGGGGCTCTCGGCCGCGCCCGCTTGCCTCGCGATAGGCCTCCTCAGCAGCGCCGTAGTCGCCCAGCATGCGATGGATCTCGCCCTGCCGGTAGCAGGCCTCACCGGCCGCCGCCGGGCTATCCGCCTCCGCACAGCGCTCCTCGGCTCGCCGCGCCTCCTCCAGCGCCTCGAGCCAGGCTCCATGCAGCTGGATCAGCTCGGCGCGGTGGGTGAGGCAGCGGCCGGTGAAGGCAACCAGGTCGGGTTGGCGGTCGCACCAGCCCGAGAGGGCGGCCGTCCACTCCTGCGCGCGGCGAACCTCATGGGCGTCCTGGCAGGCGAGGATCACGCCGCAGTAGACGATCCCGGAAACGATCGGCGAGAGCTCGCCGGCGGTCACCGCCACCATCGTCTCATCGAGCAGTCGTAGGCCCTCGTTGATCCGCCCGAGCTGGATCAGGATGTGGCCCCGCTCGTGGGCGGCGAGCGCGAACAGATCAGCGTCCCCGAAGCGCTTGCCGATCCCCGCGGCCTGGTCGGCCGTCGCCGCGGCCACCTCGAGGTCGCCGCTAGCCTCCTCCTCGAAGACGACCGGGAGCAGGAGATAGCCATGCTCGACGCGGTCTCCGCCCTGCTCATCAAGCAGCCGCTGGGCGCGACCGAGCCAGCCGCCTGCACGCCCGACCTCCCCCCGACGGGCGAGGTTGATGCCCAGCCAGAATGCGCAGCGGAGCGCGGGCAGCGGCTGGCCGCCAGCAAGGTGGGCGCGATGGGCCCGCTCCAGCAGACCGAGGTACTCGGACTCGCGACCTAGCATGTAGGCGGATGTGGCGAGGAGCTCGAGGTCCTCAGCTCCAAGCGGATCGGTCTGGTCCGCAACGGACAACGACTCGTGCGCGTCCAGCCAGGCCTCAGCCGAGATGGATTCACGCCCCCGTTCGAGTTCGGCTACGGCGTCGGCCACGGGGGGATTATCGCCGCCCCCTGCTGGTGCTCACCCCAGGTTTCTGGGCGGCCGTGCAGCCGCGAGTCGCGGCGGTCGCATCAATGCGGCGCCGCCCAGCTGGACAGCCACTAGCTACCAGCCCCGATAGCCGTCGACCCGGCGGAAACCGGTAGCACCGCTGGTAGTACCCCGACCGGAGCCCGCATAAACAAGTCAGATGGCGGGGACTTCGCTCACATCAGCCGCTTGTCGGGGGTCCTGTCTCGTGCTCAGCCGATCGCGTCGAGCAGGCTGGCGCATGCCTCCTCGCAGCGCCGGCAGGTGTCAGCGCAGATCCGGCAATGCTCGTGATGCTGGGCGTGGCGCTCGCATTCCTCGGCGCATGCCGAGCACGATCGCCGGCAGCTTTCAACCTGAGCTCTCGAGGTTTCCGGCTCGAAGTGGGTCTGACGGCTGACCACACGTCCCGTGGCGTCGCAGATGTCGGCGCAGTCGAGGCACAGGCGTATGCATCGCCGCATCTCGGCGACGTCCTCCTCGGCGAGGTCGGCGTCCGCACACGCCGTGCAGCTGAGGGCGCAGTCGAAGCACTCTGCGATACAGCGGGCAAGGGTCTCGCGGTCGATTTCGCTCGGCCCTGGGTGGGTGGCGAGTAGCTCGCCGACGTCGGTTGCGGTGACCATGGACTCCTCCTCTGTCGGGTTGTCCGCCAGGCCTGCGGTGGCCATCGTACCGCCGCTATTTTCGGCGGCTTTTGCCGGGTTCCTGGCAAGCGTGAGTTGCCGCCGTCCCGCGCAGATTCAATCGATGAACGGAAGCGTGTTCGCCATGCCGGCCACCTCGAACGCCCGCTCGACGGGCGTAGAAAGCTCCCGCAGGATGGCGAATCGCGTTCCGTACATGCTCGACAGTTCAACCGCCGCCAAGAGCGCGCGAAGGCCAGTCGAGTCGATGAATTCCACGTCGCCCAGATGGAGGGTGACAAACGAGCGTTCACCCGCGATCGTCCGACGTAGCTCGTCCTCGAAGGTTCCCGCAGAGTCGATGTCGAGCTCCCCAGCGGCTCTCACCACCACGGCGCCGTGGTCGGACTCGGTCCAAACACGAAACCCATCTGGGGATGCTTCGGCTTTGGCAGCCATGGGAGCCCCTCTCGTCCCTCTCGAATGGAACGCCGCCTGAACTGGAAGGAAGAGAGGAATGAAGAGCGCCTCCGGCGGCTGACTGTTGTCCAGCCTACTCCGACTCTCCTCGTTCCGTGAGGGGTGGCGGAACTCGCGGCTCAAATGCGGCTGGGACGAAGGCGATCGTCAGATCCCGAACTCGCCCAGGAACTCGACTATCTCCGCCGCGCAGCGCTGGGGCTCGTCGGCGTAGACGAAGTGGCCGGCGTCCTTCAGGACCACCACCTTGGCCTCGGGAATCTCGCGCTTGAAGCGGTACGCGCCCGCCACGGGCGCGAAGAGGTCGTTCTCGCCCCAGAGCACCAGGGTCGGGACGCCGAGGTCGCCGAGTTGGCCGTCGTAGGCCTCGAGCTTTGCGAAGTCTCCTGAGCGGTACAGGTCGAGGATCCCCTGCCGGCCCTCCTCGGTCTCGAACGTCTTCCAGTACTCGCCGGCGACCGTCGCATCGATCCCGCGCGACACGGCGCCGAGCATCTGGGCGAAGCCCTCCCGGTTCATGCCGGCCACCAGCTGCTCGCCCTCGCCCGGGGTGCGGAGAGCGCGCGCCATTCCGTGCCATTTGCCGTCCGCGAAAAACCCGGTGTTGGAGAGCACGAGCGCCTCGACGGCATCCGGATGCTCGCAGGCCCAGCGCAGACCGACCAGGCCGCCCCAGTCATGCACCAGCAGTGCCACACGCTCCAGGCCGAGCTCGCGGCGGAACCTCTCGAGTGCTTCGTTGTGGCGCTCCCAGGTGCCTGGGGGATCGGGCGGGGAGTCCCCGAACCCCGGCAGGTCTGGCGCGATCGCCCGTCGGCCCGCGTCGGCGAGGGCGCGGAGCACCGACCGCCACATGTAGGAGGTCTCCGGAAAGCCGTGCAAACAGAGCGCCGGCGCCAGGCCGCGATCGCGCTCCGGCAACGCCTCGCGGTAGGCGATCCCACCCGCGTATATCTGCTCGAGCTGAGTCATCTCCGGACCCTACACCGGTCGTTGGCAGGTTCGGCGAAGCGGCCCGGCCGCTCGGTACGCTAGCCCACCAAGGCGCCTTGGCGGAGTGGTTACGCAGCGGCCTGCAAAGCACTCCGGCGAGTTCTCAGAATCTGGCACAGTCAAGGCGATTCCGTCCCCTCGGTGTTACCCATGAGAGGCAGGATTTGGCGACGGTTGACGCCTGCGTTTGACGGTTTAGGCAGCGCTGCCTTTTGGGGGTTGACGCGAGCCGCCACCAGGCGGATGATCGGTGCCGCGTGAGGCGACTTTTCCTAGCCCTGTTCATTGGCGCGATTCCCGGTGCCCTCTGGCTGCCCCTCGGGTTCGTCGTGTTTACGGTCGCCTACGTGGTCCTGCTCCTGACCACGACTCCCACCTGCCCCCACTGCCACAGACTCAAGCCGCTCGGGGCCCCCGTGTGCCATCGGTGCGGGCGAACGGTCCGCGCCTAGGCCGGACTTCACCGACTGAAGTATTGGCCCGCCTGACGCCCTGCGAACGCGTCTGACGGCAATCGAGGGGCTTTCCGACCCCTGGTATCGGAATACCACCACGGCCGCTCACAGACGATCTCGGCCTCGACGTACTCCTCGTCGTCGGGGTTATGCCCGGGCATAACCCTCGGCGTCGGAATTTCCAGCACTGGAAATTCGAGGGCGCGGGAGCATACTTGAAAGCGGCACAGCTCAGGCTGGCGAATACGCACCCCAGAAACCGCGTGAACAGTAACCCTAGCCTGCACTACTAAGGGTAGAGGGAGGGGTCAGTACGTTCTTACACTCGCTCCGGCTCTGACCGGAGGCGGGTTCATACTTGGGTTAGACATCACCCGAGGCAAGCGCCGCTGTTACTCCCGGCGTGATTCGGCTTCGGTGTCGGCGGACCAGGGCGCCCACCTTGGCCGCCGGCTCCGACCGAAACCAGTAGGGGGGTACGGGCGGCAACTACATAGGAGTAACCGATGGGCAGAGGGCAGCCCTGCAACCGGGACGGGTGCGACAACCCCGTTTCCGAATGGGCACGACGAGACAAGATCTACTGCGACGACCGGGCCTGCATCCTGACTCGCGCCAAGGCGCGCAAGGAGCGAAGTCAGGGACACGGCGGCCAGAGGCTGCGAACGGCGGCCGAGAAGGCGTCGGGGAAGCGCGACAACGGGTTCGACGCCACGGGCTCGTGGTACTCGGGCGGGCAGTTCCGGGTCTGGTACGGCGCCTCACGCAGCCAGAGCGAGATGCGGAACGCCTACCTGCACCAGAAAGCCCTCTTTGCGCCGTGCGGGTGCGGACTCATCCTGCGCGGCGATACGAAGCGCGAGCTGGGTCTCGAGCGCCGCAACCACACCCGCCATTGCCTACTTCACAAAGACCCCGACCACTGGTCAGTGCTGGCCCTTGCGGCACGCACGACCGCAGTAGGAGGAGCATGAACGACAAGGACAGCCACGACGCGTTGGCCGACGCCTTCCGCCGGCTTTCCTTCGAGTCGAACGAGCTGGTGAAGTCCGCCACCCTGAACCGCGACGGCGATGTCGTGGTCCCGGTTGGCTCCCTGAATCGCTTGCGAAGGGAATTGAAGGGGGAAAGGCAGCCGTCGATGGCCTGGATGTCGGCGTCCTAACCGACCTACTCCCGCAGCCCGGCGGCTTCGAGCCTAAAGGGGCTTCTCGGCTAGCGCCTGATGGTGTTGTGGACCTCGAAGACCTCCGGCTCGCCTGGCTCTATCCCCACGTCGGCCAGGATCGGCATCAGACGCTCGCCAAACGCCTCCCACTTCTCCCGCGAGTCCCAGATCTCGCTAACGCGAATGCCGCCATCCACGAGGAAGGCGATGTGGTACTCCATCCCGTCCGGAGGGAACTCACCGCCATCCCCCTCCAAGCGGCGGATGGTCTCGTCGTACTGAGATGCGGGTGGTGCCGAAGGCGGCGCGAAGCGGACAACGATGCTCATGGGTCAGTCCTCCTTGCTTGGGGTCGGGGCGACTCTATCCGACCCACGTTTCGGCTCCCTAAAAGAACCGGCGACGTTCTCCTGCGACATCGCCAGCGCAGTATCTCGCGGCTGGCGTGGAGGGTGACCGCGTCGCACACCGAAGTCTCAAGACCGCCGGGATCTGAGATCGCCTCCTCGCCGCGATAGGCTTCCGACGGTGGCTGATGTGCGCAAGCAGCGCATGGCCGGGAACGAGGCCTTCTTCAGGGCCGCCAACGAGCGGATGGCCGATTGGGAGGAGCGAGATCGCGCCGAGGCGCTCGAGCTCTACTTCTGCGAATGCGCCGATCCCAAGTGCAACGAGAAGGTCAGGCTTCGTGGCTCAGACTACGATCGAGTCCGCAGCAACCCCACTCATTTCTTCGTCGTACCCGGACACGAGATCCCCGACGTGGAGGTCGTGGTCGAATCTCACTCGGATTGGCTCTTGGTTGAGAAGTCTGCGCCTGAGGCTCGCGAGATCGCCGAAGACACCGATCCCCGCCAAGGCTAGTGTCAACGCGGCTAGGAGGCCGCTCCAGTCGATCTCACGCATCCGGCGCACGACCTCCACGTTCTCCTGCGACATCGCCAGCGCAGTATCTCGCGTAGCGAGGTGGCGAAGAAAAGGAGAGGCGGAGACCCGCCAAGGTATGCCGAACGGACCGAAGTCCCCTCCGGCTCATCCGGCGGACCCGCCTCTCCGACGAAGACCTTGCCACCAGACGCTAAGGGCGGGGTAAGGGACGGTGATCCGGCCTTTGGCGGGCACGAACAGACCGCCGGTTGACCAGCCACACACCCACCTGGGAATCGCAAAGGAGTTACTGAATGAGAGACCACGACATCATGGTTCGGCTGGACGACGCCGAGCTTGCCCGCCTAGACGAGGCTCGGCCCGCCGGGGTCCCACGCGCCGTCTACCTGCGGAACCTGATTGGGCAGCCGCCAGGCCGCGAGGCTATCGCCGACCGAACCGAAGTATTGGCGCTTCTTTCGGAACAGGCGCGGGCGGGGAAGGTCGCCGCCGCGATAGCGTTGGCGCGCGAGCTGCGAGCGGACGACGGGACGCCGACGGATTTGGAAGACGAGTTGGACCGCATCCTGGGAACCAGTGACACCCGATAGGCGGGCCGAGATACGCGAACTGCTGGGCGACCTGCAGGCGGCAATCGAGGATGCCCAGAATGCGCTCTACGACCTCGAGAACGCCATCGGGGAGCTGAAGGACCCGCCCGACGCCCTGGTCGAGGCAGCCGACCGGATTCGTAGCACGCTCGGCGCCGCCGACGGTTCGTTCGCGGAACTTACCGGGCGCGGGAGCTGAGCACCGCAGGTAAGGGGCGGGGCCACGGGCACCCGCGGGGTCGGACTGACGAGGTCCCTAGTGCCTGGTCTTGGTTTCGCAGCCCTGGACGACCGAGGCGGGGTCCTTGGGGAGCTTGTCGAGGTCGGCCTTGTCCGCGTGGCCCGGAGTGTTTCCGCCGTCGCAGTTGATCAGCTTGTCGGAGAGCAGGTCTCGGGCGAGAAGCTGGTCGTTGCCGTTCATTCCCTTCATCGTGTCCTGGCCCTTGCCGCCGTTCAGAACGTCGTCATCCTGACCACCGAGCAGCGTGTCGTTCCCGAGTCCGCCCACGAGGGAGCTCGGGAACCCAGTCGAATTCGCGACGGAATCGTTCTGGTCGCCCGCCGTGACCTGGATCTTGGCGATCTGAGCGGAGCAGTTTGTTGTGCCCTCGCGGCTTGGGGTCGGGGCGCTGCACCCCGCGCCAACGTGAATGGCCGATCCCCCGTCGCTCACCTGCACGGTTGGCCCGGACGGCCCGGTGACCTTGATGAAGTCCTTCACCCCTTGGGCGGCGGTCACGGTCAGGGTCGTGCCCGAGATTGCTACAGAGGCGGTGGTGATCGTAAACGTGCGGGTGGCGGGGGTCGGGTCCGTATTGAACGGATCGCTCGAGCGAACAGAGAAGCTGTGAGGGCCGTCAGCGAGATGAGCGTAGCCCTGCCCCGACGATGGGCACGACACATACGGGCCAGAGTCGATCTTGCACTCAAAAGTCACATCAACGTCTGATGAGGAGTAGCCGAAGCCCACTCCGCGCACGTGAATAGTCCCGCTGGGGCCGCTGGTGATCGTCGTGTCCGGGGGTCCAGAGCTAGGGGCATACTTCTTGACCTTGTTCCCTGTTGCGTCATACACGTCACCCGAGGAGTCGGTCGCGAGTTCCCCAAAGCCACCGGCGTCCCAGGAGGTGATCGAGTTGAACGACGAGTCGAATTCCTGGATCTTGCTGTCGAGGGCAAGGTAGATGTTGCCGGAGGAGTCGGTTGCGATTCCTCCGGGGTTGGGCTCGCACTCGCAGTGTTCATCGCCGGACGCGAGCCCCAACTCGCTGATCGAATTCCCCGACGAGTCGAACTTCTGGAGATAGAGCGTGAAATCGTAGTGGCAGCTCCCACAGGGGAACACGACGTCAAGGTCATAGGCATAGACGTTGCCCGAGGAGTCGGTGGCGAGTTGCCCGAAGCGACCAGCGTCCCCGTCCCCGTTCCAGGAGGTGACGAAGTTGCCCGAGGAGGTGAACTTCTGAATACGGCCGGTGGAATCCGCGACGTAGACATTGCCTGACGAATCGACGGCGATCCCTTTGGGGGAGTTGAACTGGCCGTTCCCGGAGCCTGAGCTTCCCCACTTGGCGATGAAGGTTCCCGAGGAGGAGAACTTCTGTATCCGGTCGTTGTAGGTGTCGACCACGTAGACGTTCCCTGCGGAATTAGTCGCGACGCTGGTGGGGCCATTGAACTGACCGTTTCCGATGCCTACTTTCCCCCACTTCGTGCTGAAGATCCCCGTGGAGGAGAACTTCTCGATCCGCTGATTGCCGGTGTCGGCCACGTAGACGCTGCCGTCAGGGCCGGTGGCGATACCTCCGAGGGTGCCGCCGAACTGGCCGTTTCCGGAACCTGCGCTTCCCCACTGCTTGACGAACTGAAACGAGGCCGAGGCGGAAGGCACCACCACGAGCAGCAGCAGCACGGCTGATAGCAAGCCGAATATGGCGCGGCGCGTTCGTGGGCGAGGGTCGTGGCGGCTCATTTCAGTGAAGCTCCCAAAGGCGAACCTACCCGAAAAGGGCGTGGTGGTTGCACCGTGCTCGTCCGCATACCTGGTTTCGGCAACTACCTCCAATACCCCCTAGGGCTTCCGCCTCGCCATCGTCTAAGGTCCGAGTCGAGGGTTTCATCGCCCCATCGAGTTCTAGACGCTCGTCCGCTTGTCGGGGGCGGGCGTCGCTGGTTTTCGTGTCCGACGCTCGGGCGATAGTCGTCAGTCGCGGCCAGTCTGGTCGCCCAGCCCGATGACGACACGCGATGACACTCGACGAGCCGGCCGACCGCCAGCCCAAGACCTCCACCCTAGGTGCCGATCCCGCCGAAGTCGCGGCCACTGGAGCCGAGTCGGCTGAGGATCGCCTCGCCCACGTCGAGGACCCTCCCGCGATGGCTAACGATTCAGTGTGCCCGGACCTGCACGGGGTTCCCGAGGATGTTCGTCGTGAGGCCGCCTCGGTTCACCAAGCGCTGGTCGACATTCACAACCGGGGGACCGCGGCGCTAAGGCGTGCGGCTGATGTTCCCCTGGCAAAGCCTGACGCGCCAACAGCACGGGCTCATTTCACCAAGGCTCGCAGGGAGTTGAGGGCGGAACTAAGGCCGCTGATGACCGAGCTTGAGGCCTTGGGCAATCAACATCCCCTGGCGAAGATCGCCGGCCCGCGCGTTCTGGATAGTTGGAGAAGCGGGCTTGAGTGGTTCGAGGGCGTCGCGGCTCGGACAATCGAGTACCTGGAACTGCCTCGCCGGTGTGGCCGGGGCTTGACCGCGAAGCAGGTCGCGCATTGGATAGTGCACAACCGAGCACCTGAGACCGCCAGGGCAAGGGCGCGTGAGAGTCACGGCGTGCCGACACGACGGCGAGGCTCACGCCGCCGCACCACCGGCTCGGGCTCGACCTCCTCCGGGGAGGACGGCGACTCAGACCCCGAGCCGCCAGCGCCAATCTCGGGCGCTCGGCGGCAAGGTCCAGACCAGACTTCTGAATCCATAGCGGCTCTCAGCCGCCTTCTACCGAAAGGAGGCGGCACTAGATGAGCCGCACCCCTTGGTCAATCCTGACCCACGGCGACCTGCCACCTGCGCCAGGTCGCGCCCCCTCTCCACCTGATCCCGATGGCCCGTTCCCGGACGGCATCGTGCCCTCGGCTCCGCCGTTGTCGAAGTTTGACACCGAGCGGATCGAGCGGCAGCGCGCGGTCGCATCGGCCATTCGCGGGGCCATCGAGCGCATGACCGACCGCCCTCGCTGGAAGATGCTCCGCGATCGCGCTCTCCTGATCGAAGTTGCCGACCACGTCGACGAGGTGCTCGAGCTCCTGGATGAAGTCAGGGATCTCGGGGTCGAGATCGAGAGGCAGTCGTGAGCAGCAACGTTCACAAGGAGTCGATCGCCTACATCGCCAAGCTCAAGGGGGAGGAGTCGAAGCGAGGCACCAAGGCCCGGACGAACGGAGCCAAGTCGGAGCCAGGCAAAGCGTCAATGGCGACGGGTCCGCCCCTGGAAACCGCCGAGTTGCTCGACGAGATCAGGACCTTCATCCGCCGCTTCGTGGTCCTGCCAACGCCGCTCGAGGACCACGATGTAGTTGGCGATCTGCTCGCGGTGTGGACGCTCCACACTCACGCGTTCGAGGCGAGCTGGGCAACGCCATACCTGCGAATCACCTCCGCAACGCCGGACAGTGGCAAGACGCTGCTGCTCGAGGTGCTGGCCTCGATCTGCCGGCTGGGGTGGCATGCGGTCAACCCATCGGTCGCGGTGCTGTACCGGAAGGTGGACCGCGATCAGCCGACTCTGCTCCTCGATGAGATGGACAACTACCCCATGGAGGATCGTCGGGACGCGCTCGCGGTCCTTAACCCCGGCTACAAGAAGGGGGCAATGGTCCCACGCTGTAGCGAGCGGGGCGATCTTCAGGAGTTCAGGGTCTACTCGCCCAAGGCATACGCGGGCCTCGACCAGCGGGCGATTCCCGCGGCGCTCCTGTCGCGCTCGATCACGATCCGGATGGAGACCAAGCTCCGCTCGGAACCGGTCGAGATGTGGGCCGCGCCGCTGGTGGAGCCCGAGGCAGGCGACCTCCGCGAGCGATGCCAGGTCTGGGCTGAGCATCATGTCGAGGCGCTGGCCGGCAGACCGGACCTGCTCGACCTGACCAACCGCCGCGCTGAGGTGTGGTGGGCGCTGCTGGCGATCGGTGAACACGCTGGCGGCGGGTGGCAGCTTGGTATCCAGCGGGCGGCGAAGACCCTCTCCGCAGGGGGCGACGAGACAGATCAGATGTCCGATCAGGTGCAGATGCTGGTCGATGTCAGGGATGCCTTCGGAGGCGAACGGGCGATCTTCACCAAGGACCTGCTCGATCACCTCAATGGATTGGATGAGAGTCCCTGGGGTGCCCGGCGCAAGGGCGAGGGGCTCGACGCCCGCGGTCTTGCCAGCCTGCTCAGGCCCTTCAGGATCAGATCAAAGACGGTCAGGGATGGCGACGAGACCGCGAAGGGCTACCACCTGGACCAGTTCGAGCAGACCTTCGCCCGCCACCTCCCAGAAGGGTCACAAGCGTCACAAGGGTCACAACCCGCACCGCATCTAGAGCCAGATGTGACGGATGTGACGGATGTGACGGATATTCAGACCCCCTCGGAGGCGGCGGCGTGAGCGACCGGCTGCTCTCGCCGGAGGAGCTCGCCGACCGCTGGCAGGTGACCAAGGCGCACGTCTACTGCCTGACCCGCGAGAAGCTGTTGCCGGATGAGGTCGTCGTCCACCTGGGCCGCTACTACCGATTCCGGCTCGAGGGTGTCGAGGAGTTCGAGCGCAGCGGCGGCGTGGGGACCCGAGCTTGATCATGGCCGCGATGCGGCGTAGGATCGGGCCGACCGATAAGAAGCCCCCGCGCAGCCGGAGCTGCCGGGGGCATGGCGCCGGAGGTGAAAGCTCCGACGCGGCTCGGAGGCTAATGCCTCCCTCCTCGTCAGAGCGACTCCTCCGGCAGAGAGGAGTCTGATGATGTGGTGTGCTGACACCTACGAGGGGCTGGTCTGAGTGGCCGGCGTCAGCGGACACGTTTGCCTGCGAGAGGGCAAGCGCGGCGCGACTTGGTACGCGAAGTACAGGGCCGGGGGCCGCCAGGTCAAGAAGCGACTCGGCCCAGCGTGGCGCGAGCGCAGCCGTCCCCCTGAGGGCCACTACACCCGCAACCTGGCAGAGCAGGCCCTCCGCGAACTGCTCACCGATGCTCGCCGGGGAACACTCGCGGGCATCCACCGAACCGGCGCCACGTTCGCGGACGCATCGGCGGAGTGGCTCCGCTACTCAGAGCAGGAGCGCGATGTCAAGCGGTCAACGCTCGTGGACTACAAACTCGTCGTCCGAAAGCTCGATGAGGCGATGGGGGAGGTGACGCTTGAGGACCTGACCACCGAGCGCCTCGAGCAGTGGCGCTCGAAGTGGGTTGAGGAACGCCGGCCATCCAATCGCACCCAGCAGAAGTACATCGTGATCCTGGGGGCGATCATGGGGCGAGCGAAGCGGGTCTGGAACCTGCCCGCCAACCCCGTCGACAACCTCGAGCGGCCCAAGGTGCGTAACGCGGCCTGGATCGACGTTTACTCGCCCGAGGAGGTATGGGCGCTGGTCAGGAAGGCGAGCTCCGATCAGGACGCGGCGATCTTCTCGGTGGCGGCGTTCGCCGGGCTTCGGATGGGGGAGGTCTTGGCTCTCCGCTGGCGCGATATTGACTTCCAGCGCCAGCTGATCCGGGTCCGGGCAAACTATGTCGGCGGTCAGGAGGGAACCCCGAAGTCGGGCCGCGTCCGGGCGATCCCGATGGCAGACCCGGTAGCTCAGTCTCTTGCTCGCCTATCCCAGCGGCCGGAGTTCACCGACGACGACGACCTGGTGATGTGCGGCGTGGTCGGAGGGCACCTGAGCCCCCACAAGCTCCGGAAGCGGTACCGCAATGCCCAGGCCGCGGCCGGCCTCCGGTCCCTGCGGTTTCACGACCTCCGCGACACCTTCGGTACGTTGGCAATCAACCGCGCCAGTGCCCTACAGGTGAAGACGTGGATGGGCCACTCGGACCTCAAGACCACCGAGCGGTATCTCCACTACAGGGAGCAGGGCGACGAGGCCGCGTTGCTGTCGGGGGCTTTTGACGCCCGCGAAAACGTGGTCCCGAAATTGGTCCCGAACCGCCGAGTTCTGAGCGCAACTGAGAGGAACTGAGACCATCGAATCACGCCTGAGCGACTGGAGCGGGTCAGGTTTGGAGGGATTCTCAGTCCGGAAACCCGGGTTCGAATCCCGGTAGCGGTGCCTCAGAAACGGCTTGAACAAGCCGTTTTCGTCGTTGAAAACGGCGCTCGCGCCAAATCTCGCGCCAAATGGTTTTCGTTTTTCGCGCGAATCGCCCGGCGGGCCCCGGAGGGAGAGGGCTCAGAACTCGACGACGTACCGGGGCCTGAAAGCTGCATCGGTGACCCGTGCGCCGGCAATTCGGTCGACGCGGTAGCTGCGTAACTGCCCGTGGTCATTCACCACGAACAAGACCAGTTTGCCGTCCTTTGTCCTGCGCAGCGAATAGGGCTCGACAAGTCGAGGCCCACGGCGACCCTTCTCCGCCCTGTAGTCGAGTTCGACCTTGAGCCGGTTTGCTCCTGCGAAGCGAATCAGCTCAAGCGGGGCGCCGACCCGCCAGGAGGCCATCCACTTCGGAGGTGCCCAACCGGGGTCGAGGTCACCGAACTGCGCTCGGGGAAGCACTGGGGCCGGACGCTCCTCACGCATCCAGGCGAAGACTGCGTCCAGCTCGTCCCAGAATTCCGAGAACGGCGGCAGGTGGGGAAGCTGGTGACCGAGCATGTTCTGCCATTCCTGTTCGATCTCGCTCCGGAAGGGTGATGACCGGATCGTGTCGACGGTCGGCACCGGGATCCCCGCGTGACTGCACTTCTGGTCGAGCGCGGACACCACGGCTGCGGCTCTGCCGATCAAGTCCGGGTGCCTGTAGACGTGGACCACGTCGTATAAGTCCCGGGGCCGACATCGCTCGGCCAGCGCCCGAAGCTTCTCGGCAAGCAGCTCGGCAATCGGATAGGAGCGCACGCCCTCTACCGGCAGCGGTGCGTCGCTGTAGGAGTGGTAGATCTTGCGGGTAACCGGGGACAGCACCACAGCCTCGTCGCTGGTGAGATCGATCCTGACCTTCGGGAGGCCGGGCGGTCTGCTCGGGCCGCGGAAAGCGATCCGGCCCTGAGTCGTCGGGTTGCTCCGCAGGTTCACTCGCCTCAAGAAGGAGCGATCGTCGAGCTCAAGCTCGACGCCGGCTTGGTCAAGGAGCCATTCACCGATGCGCCCAAAGATCGGGAGGAGAACCTCGGGCTCTTCCGGGCCGCCATCGACAATCGTGAAGTCGAGGTCCTCCGAGAAGCGGTACGTCTCGTAGTAGCACTTACGAAGACAGGTCCCACCCTTGAAGATCCAGGTCGCCCCAAGCTCCTCGTCGGCGGCGATTGCAGCGAGGATCCAGCCGAGGGCGTAGTCCTTCTCGATGATGTCGTCTCGCAGCTGCCACTCCGCTCGGAGCGTGCGCACCTCGGCGACGGGTCATGAAGGGCCTCGCGGGGCGACTTCAACGTTCGCGCGCAAATGCCATCGGGCAACGCGTCGCCCGCCCGCAGGCGAGCCTGGATCGAGCAGCGAAATGCCCGCTGAAACCCTCGCCTCACACTGCCGCAGGAGCGCGTCGATTTCCAGCCCCGTAGCTTCGACGAGGTAGCCGAGGCGCTTGAACACCGTCCGATTGCCGAGCCGGTCTCCGTACTCGACCAGCGTGTCCCAAGGGTGGTCCTCCAGGTACTCCTCGAGGATCTCGGCGCAGTGTCGGATTCCGGCACCGAGCCGGGGATCGTCCAGAATGTCGATCACGGTGCGCGCAGGATCGGCCATCCGCACGCGCCGTTCGCCCCTCCACACGTGCTTCATCCCCCAACGCATTGCGGACTCCGGGGCGTGCGCAAGGAGGTAGTCGTAGTTGAGCAGCCGCTCGTGGGCGAACCGGACGCGGTTTGCGGTCTTCAGCACCGTGCTCTGGAAGATCTGCTCGGTTAATCCCCAGTGGTTCGCGGTGGTCCAGCCGGAGAAGTAGCAAGGGGCCCAGACCGCCTCGGCTAGGACCAAGGGATCCTCTGACCACGCGGCCGGATTCTCTGCGTCGAGAGGAACGGGGATGTAGAGGCCGCGGCGCACTCGGCGCATCCAACCTTGCTCGGTCCAACGGGCCAGCTTCTTCGCGGCGGTTTTCCTGTCGACGTCGAGAGCCGCGGCAACGTCCGTGACGGAAACGAGGCGTCGCCCACCGGCGGTGACGGACGCAAGCTCGGCCCGGCCCGTCTTCGATATGCCGGCCATTGCAGACAACGTAGATCCCATCGTTCCGGCTAGAGAAGAACTAGTGGACTCACGATATCAGAAGCGACAGCACAAAGCCCAAACCTCCCGTCAGGTGGAAACTACTGGACTTCTTCTGTCACGACGCCGGGATCACGAACGCGAATGCGATCCAGGGATTACTCAGCTCGTGGTGGCGTTTCGAGGATCCATGGCACGTCCACGCAGCGTTCGAGGACCGGCCGGAAAAGCTCCGCGTGTTCATCGGTTAGAGGAACGTGGTGGAGCTCCGGCGAGAGCGAGCTCAGATGAACCTGCCTTTAAGCCTGGCTCCACGGAGCCGCAGTTGACAGCGCGCCCTTCTTCATTGAGACGGGATTGCGAGGCGTGGCCGCCGGATGGCCCGTGCTCGGCGGTCAGCGATTGAGTTCAGTGGAGCGGTGCTTGCTGTTCATCAGGGCGAGGTCGGCTTGGGCAAGCAGATCCCCCACAGCCATCGCCGGCCCCAACTCGGCAGTGCCCCAGGAAACGGTCAGCCCGCGTCCTTGTGGCCCGTAGACCGTGTCCTGGATGCGGATCCGGATCCGATCCAGGCTCTCCTCGGCGCCGTCGTACGGAGTGTCTGGGAACAGCAGCGCAATCTCGTCGCCGCCCCACCGGAATGCCCGATCGCCGCCGCGGATCGAGTCGGCTATTGCGTCCGCGATGCCCTTGAGGCAGCGATCACCCTCAAGGTGACCATAGCGGTCGTTGAGGTCCTTGAAGTCGTCAATGTCGAGCAGCGCGATGCTCACCGTCGATTCCGCCCGGCGAACCCGCGCCACCTCAGCCGTCAGCGCCTCGTCGAAGGCCCGGCGGTTGCCGAGTCCGGTAAGGCTGTCGGCGCGGGCCAGCCGCTGAGCCTCCCCCTCCTTAGCGCGCAGGTTGACGCGCTGGGCCCGCACGTAGGTCATGAGCAGCATGATCAGGATCGCGAGGGCCGCCCACATGAGAAACGCCGCGGCGATGTAGGAAGCTCGGGCCGAGTCCCAGCCGTCGTAGGCGAGCGGAAGCGAGGCCGCCACTGCGGTGACGGCGAGAAAGGCGAGCCCCCGGCGCGGCGGATGGACGCCGATCGCGGATCCGACCCACAGCAGGTAGAGGTTGTGGTAGGGATTTTCCACACGACCTGCGAGCCAGACTAGGACGGCGACGGCAGCGAGTCCGACATAGCTAAGACCCAGCAACGCGTTGAACCCCAGGCGCCACTTGCCCCGAAGCAGGCCGCCGGCCGCGACGAAGCAGGCCGCGGCAAGCGTCCCTGCAACCGCCCATCCAGCCGTGCCGAGCGTCTCGGTGGGCGGATCGAAGGCGAAGTAGACGACGGTCAGCAGGCCGCTGAGCCCCGCGATGACGGCGGCGAGTCGGACGGCGTTTACGAGATCGGCGCCCGCGTAGGTATTCGCCTCCTCGGCGAGGAGGCGAGGCAGCTTGCGTCCTACCGGGGGCACATCCAATTGATCGGCGATCCCCCGCCCGAGCTGAAGCCCAGGGACTGTGGGACGCGGTGGGATGACCAAGTCGAAACGCCCCGCGCTGCGGGGCGTTTCGGGGGTGCAGGGAGAGGATGTGTTTTTGGGGGGCACGGCTCCTGCCCGGGCGACATCGTCCTAACACAGAATCTGGACGAGTGCCAACGCAGAGCCCTGACCGCCTCAGGACACTAGCACACTTGTATACTACGCGCATGGGCGAGCTGGTCAGACTCGAATCGCTTGAGTCCGTGCGCAGAACGTCAGGTTCTCCCGCGCGGATCCAGGTGTACGCGGCGCTCCGCCAGGCGATCGTCAGGGGGGAGCTCGAACCCGGCCAGCAGCTCTCCGAGAACGCCCTGGCGGCAAACCTAGGCGTGAGCCGCACCCCGGTGCGTGAGGCCCTCGCACGCCTTCGCGACGACCGCTTGGTCGAGATCGTGCCCCAGCTCGGGACGTTCGTCAGCCGGATCTCCCCCCAGGCCGTGGCCGACGCCCAGTTCATCCGCGAGGCGCTTGAATGCGCGGCGGTACGGCGCGGCGCCGAGCTTTCCGGCGAGGACGATGTCGCCAAGCTCGAGGAGAACCTCAACTCCCAGGATCGAGCCGACCAGTCCGGAGACCTCGACGCCTTCTACGCCCTCGACGACAGCTTTCACCGCACGCTCTGCGACCTCTCCGGCCACCTCGCCGTTTGGGCGGTGAGCGAGCGGGCCAAGTCGCACCTCAACCGAGTCCGGCGCTTAAGCCTTGGGCAGCCGAACTACCTCCGGGAGATGATCGACGAGCATCGCTCCGTCGTCTCCGCGATCGCCGATCACGATCCCGCCGCCGCCGAGGATCTCCTGCGCCACCACCTGCGGATGGTCCTGCGCGAAGTGCCGCGGCTCCGGGCGCAGCATCCCGACTTCTTCGAGGAGCGGTGAGCGAGCCCGACGCCAACGGCATTCGAGGCGCAGCCGCCCGTGTCGTCCTTTACGAGCGGATGCAGCGGATCCGCCACTTCGAGAGCGAGGCCGAGCGCCAATACAAGGCGGCGCGAATCGGCGGCTACTGCCACGTCTCCTCGGGCCAGGAAGCGACGAGCGTTGGGGCTGTCGAGGCGCTGACGGAGGCCGACCTGCTCGTCACCGGCTACCGCTGCCACGGCTTTGCCCTCGCCCGCGGGGTTCCGCCGGAGGCGGTGATGGCGGAGCTCTTCGGCCGCCGCTCCGGATGCGCTCATGGCCGCGGCGGCTCGATGCACCTGCTCGACCCGAGCCGGGGCTACTACGGCGGCTGGGGGATCGTCGCCGGACAGCTTCCGATCGCCACCGGACTTGCCATGGCCCTGGTGCGGCAGGGACGGGAGGACGCCGTGCTCTGCGAGCTCGGCGAGGGAGCGGTGAACATGGGCGCCTGGCACGAGTCGCTCAACCTGGCCTCGCTGTGGCGGCTGCCGATCGTCTACCTGGTCACGAACAACCGCTACGGGATGGGGACGAGCGTCGAGCGGGCCTCGGCCGAGCCCGAGGTCTTCAGGCGCGCGCAAGCCCATCGGATGGCCGGCGAGCGCGTCGACGGCGACGACCTCGACGAGGTCCTGGGCGCCACCGAGCGGCTTCTCGCCTGCGCCCGCGAGAAGCATGCGCCGGCCGTCCTTGAGGCCATGACATACCGCTTCCGCGGCCACTCGGTCGCCGACGCCGGACTGAGCTACCGCACCAAGGACGAGATCGCCGCGCACCAAGCGCGCGATCCGATCCAGCGTTTCCGAGACAAGCTTCTAGAAGCCGGCATCTCCAAGGCGGAGCTCACCACCGCCGACGAGCGCGCCCGGGCCACGGTCGAGAGCGCGGTGGCGTTCGCCACGGACGACGCGGAGCCCCGGCTTGACGAGCTTGCCGTGGGGATGTACGCGCCCGGAAGCGAGGAGCAGTTTCAGCGCATGCTTCCCGGCAGCCCCTTTGGCGAGCGCGAGCTCGTCTTCGCCGGAGGGCTGGGCCGATGAGCGCAGTCGCGCTGGAGCCGCGGACGGAGGTGCCCGCCTCCGAGACGGAGACGATGACCTATCGCGAGGCGCTGCGGCTTGCGCTGCGCGAGGAGATGAGTCACGACGAGCGCGTCTTCCTCATGGGTGAGGAGGTCGGGACCTTCGAAGGCTCATACAAGATCTCGGCCGGTCTGCTGGAGGAGTTCGGGCCCGAGCGCGTCGTCGACACGCCGATCTCCGAGGAGGGGTTCCTGGGAGCCGGCATCGGTGCGGCGCTGCTCGGCGAGCGGCCGGTGGTCGAGATCATGACCGTCAACTTCCTGTTGGTGGCGATCGACCAGCTGGTCAACCACGCAGCAAAGGTCGGGGCGATGTTCGGCGGTGAGGTCCGCTGCCCGCTTGTCATCCGCACCCCCGGCGGCGGCGGCAACCAGCTCACGGCGCAGCACTCGCAGTCGTTTGACGCCTGGCTTGCCCACGTCCCCGGGCTCAAGGTCGTTGCTCCGGCGAGCCCGGCCGACGCCAAGGGCCTGCTCAAGGCGGCGATCCGCGACGACGATCCGGTCGTTGTCATCGAGCATCTGGCGATCTACAAGGAGAGAGGTGAGGTCTGGCTCGACCCCGACCACGTAGCGCCGATTGGTCGTGCCGCCGTCGCATCGCCGGGCACAGATATTTCGTTGATTTCGCACGGCTTCGGGACCGTGCGGGCGCTTCGGGTCGCCGAGCGCCTTGGCGCCGATCGAGGCATTTCGGCCGAGGTCGTCGACCTGCGCTCGCTGCGGCCCCTGGACATGGAGACGGTTGCCGAGAGCGTCGCCCGGACCAACCGGGCCGTTGTCATCGAGGATGGCTGGCCCAGCTACGGCGTCTCGGCGGAGCTAGCTGCGCGGATCCAGCGCGCCTGCTTCGACGATCTGGACGCGCCGGTCGAGCGCGTCGGCTCGGCCGAGGTTCCGCTTCCCTACGCCAAGAACCTCGAGAGCGCGGCGCTGCCAGGCGACGACCGCATTGCCCAGGCAGTGCTGGCCACGCTGGCGGTCGATGGCAACTGAGGTTCGCATGCCCCGGCTCTCCGACTCGATGGAGGAGGGCACCATCCTCGCCTGGCTCAAGTCCGAGGGCGACGAGGTCTCGGTCGGCGACGAGCTCGTCGAGATCGAGACGGACAAGGCGAGCATGGTCTACGAGGCCGACGCGGCCGGGGCGCTGATCGAGGTCGTCGCCGCCGAGGGCACGACCCTTGCGATCGGCGAGGTCATCGCCCGGATCGGCGAGCCCGGCGAGACGCCCGCGGGCAACGGCGCCCGTGCGCGAGCGAAGACGGCCGCTGGCGCGGATACCGGCGTCAGCTCGGGCGCCGTCTCCACATCGCCGGCGTCTCCACCCCAGACTTCCACCGTGCAGGCGGCGGATGAACGCGTCAAGGCCTCGCCGGTCGCCCGGCGCATGGCCCGGAAGCTTGGACTTGATCTTGCCGCCCTCGTTGGCACGGGGCCGGGAGGGCGGGTCGTCAAAGCAGACATCGAGCGCGCTGCGTCGGGCTCGGCGCCGAGTACATCCCCCGCCACTGCCTCTCTCGTGGCGGAGTCGGCGTCGACTCCGGCGCAAGCCGGTGTGTCGCTACCCCAGCGGGGGCTCCCGCCGGCGTTCACCCCAGCGCCGGCGGGACCCGCCCCCGCCTCCTCTTCCGAGACCGCCAAGGGCGCAACGTCGTTCGAGGAGCTCACGAAGCTCCAGGCGACAGTCGCCCGCCGTATGGCGGAGTCGAAGGCGACCGCACCGCACTTCTACATCTCGGTCGAGGTGGACATGAGCCGTGCCGTCGAGGCCCGTGCTCGCCTCAAGGCCGCGGCACCCGAGGGCGAGCCGGTGCCCTCGTTCAACGACATGGTCGTCAAGGCCTCCGCGATCGCCTTGCGCGAGCACCCGCGCGCCAACGGCGCCTACCGCGACGGGCGGCTCGAGCTCTACTCACGGGTCAACGTCGGCGTGGCGGTCGCGACGCGCGACGCGCTCGTCGTTCCGACCGTCTTCGACGCCGACACCAAGGGCCTGCGCCAAATCGCGACCGAGACGCGTGCGCTGGCAGAGCGGGTCCGTGAGGCGACGATCACCCCGCCGGAGCTCTCCGGCGGGACCTTCACGGTCTCGAACCTCGGCATGTTCGGGATCGCCAACTTCGCGGCGGTCATCAATCCGCCGCAGGCCGCCATCCTCGCGGTCGGCGCGATCGCTGAGAAGGCCATCGTGCGCAACGGGGAGATCGAGATCGGACAAGTGATGCCGATGACGTTGGCGTGTGACCACCGGATCCTCTACGGGGCGGACGGCGCCCGGTTCCTGGATTGGATCCGCAACTTACTCGAGGAGCCGCTGGGGCTGGCGCTGTGACTTGGAATCGCGGCGGGAATCACTTCAAGCTGCGTCACCGGAGTGATGACATCGCGATCGACAGGGACTGGAGGTGCGGGCTATTGATCCAAGACGGGTCCAGATCGAGTCAATCCGGGACGTCGCTCATGGCGCCTCTCTACTGAAGCCCGTGGCTGACTCCTACGACGTGATCGTGATCGGAGGCGGGCCGGGCGGTTACGTGGCGGCGATCCGCGCCGCGCAGCTCGGGAAGAAGACCGCGGTAGTGGAGCGGGACAAGCCCGGCGGTCGCTGCCTCAACTACGCCTGCATCCCGGCGAAAACGATCCTGCACAGCGCCGAGGTCTACGACCACGCGAAGAACGGCGCCGGGCTCGGTGTGGTCGCGAAGAACGTCGAGGTGGACTGGAAGGCACTCGGTGAGCGGCGCGCCGACGTCTCGAACACCCTCTCGAGCGGCGTGAAGATGCTCTGGGACAAGAACAAGATCACGCTCATCGAGGGTGAGGGGACGCTGACCGAGACCGGCGACATCGCCGTCGGCGACGCAACCTACGAAGCGCAGACCGTGATCCTCGCGACGGGCTCGGTCGCCCTCGCGATCCCGGGAGTGGAGTTCTCGGATCGGATCGTCGACACCTGGGGCGCGTGGTCGCTTCCGGAGCAGCCGAAGCGGATCGCGGTCGTGGGCGCCGGAGCGTCCGGCGCGGAGATCGCCTCGGCGTACGCACGCTTCGGCACCGAGGTCACCCTGATCGAGATGCTCGACCAGATCCTCCCCGCTGAGGACAAGGACATGGCGCGGGTCGTCGAGCGCACCTTCAAGAAGCAGGGCATCACGATCTCGACGGGCACGCCGGTGGAATCCGTCGACTCCGGCAAGAGCTCGGTCAAGGTCAAGTACGGCGATACGGAGACCGAGGTCGACTACCTCTGCATCGCCGGCGGTCGCGCCCCCGACATCGATCCCCTCAATTTGGAGCTCGCCGGCGTGAAGACGGACGACCGCGGGAAGATCGAGATCGACGACTATCAGCGGACCTCAAACCCGAAGGTCTACGCGATCGGCGACCTGGTCGGGCGAAAGGCTCTCGCGCACAAGGCATCGGAGGAGGGCGTCGTGTCCGTGGAGCACGCCGCCGGGGTCGAGACCCATCCGGTCGACGAGAATCTCGTCGCCGGCGCAACCTTCTGCGAGCCCCAGGTCGCGAGCGTCGGCCTCACGGAGGCACAGGCCAAGGAGGCCGGCCACGACGTCAGGATCGGCCGCCAGAAGCTCGGCGGCGAGGGCGCCGCCGCCGTCTACGACGACCGCGACGGTCTGGTGAAGCTGGTCGTCGACCCCGAGTACGGCGAGATCCTCGGCGCGCACGTGGTGGGGAATCGCGCCTGCGACATGATCCCCGAGCTCGTCAACACGATGGCCCTGGAGGGCGGCTACCAGGAGCTGGCCAGGATCGTGCATCCGCATCCGACCATGTCGGAGGCGATCCTGGACGCCGCGCGGGCGGTCGACGGCTGGGCCATCCACGCCTAGGAGGTCTTAGGCACAGGACTGTTGATACAACTCATATATCAGATGACCACCTGCTGCCAAACCGCGCCATCTCGACGCCGATGAGTCTACGGCGGACTGCGCTCCACAGTGAGCACGTCAAGGCCCGGGCGAAGCTCGCCCCGTTCGCCGGCTGGGAGATGCCGATCTCATATGCGGGGGTGCGGCAGGAGCACGTGGCCGTGCGCACCGGCTGCGGCGTCTTCGACGTCTCGCACATGGGCGAGATCGAGACGTCCGGGCCGCAGGCGCAGGACCTGCTCCAGCGGCTGCTCTCCAACGACGTCTCGAAGCTGGACGTGGGCGGCGCCCAGTACTCCGTGCTTTGCCACCACGCCGGGGGAATCCTGGACGACCTCTTCACCTACCGCTTGGCGGAGGACCGGTATCTGACGGTCACGAACGCCGCCAACCACGAGCGTGACTTTGCGTGGTTCGACGAGCAGGCGAGTGGGTTCGCCGTCGACGTCGCCGACGTCATCGACGGTTACGCGATGCTGGCGGTCCAGGGGCCGGAGGCGCGCGGGATCGTGGGCGGCCTCGCCTCGGATGAGCTTCCGAAGCGGAGGTGGACTGCCAGGATGGACGTGGCCGCCGCCGAGGCGCTCGTGTGCGGCACCGGCTACACGGGCGAGGACGGCGTGGAGCTGCTGCTGGCACCGGAGGATGCGGGTGCCGTGTGGAGGGCCCTCCTCGACGCAGGCGCCGCGCGAGCGGGACTTGGCGCCCGGGACACGCTCCGGCTGGAGGTCTGCTTCCACCTATACGGCAACGACCTCGATGAGATCCGCAACCCGATCGAGGCCGGCCTTGGCTGGTGCTGCAAGGAGGACACCGGATTCATCGGCGCCGACGCGGTAGCCGCAGCGCGCGAGGCGGGTACGGAGCAGAAGCTCGCCCCATTCGTCTTGACCGGGCCGGGCATCCCGCGCCAGGGAAACCCCGTCATGGACGGCGACCGCCACGTTGGCGTGGTCACCAGTGGGAGCCTGTCTCCCTGCCTCGAGGCGGGGGTCGGGCTGGCATACGTGCCCGCCGAGCTCGCGACGCCGGGGACCGAGGTCGAGATCGACGTCCGCGGCAAGCGGCGTCCGGCCCGCATCGAATCCAAACCCCTATACCGAAAGGAGACCTAGACCGGACATGGCCGAGGACGGTTATCCGGAGGAGCTGCGTTACCACCCCGAGCACGACTGGGCACGAGTCGAGGGGGAGGATGCGACCTTCGGCGTCACCTGGCACGCGCAGGACGCGCTTGGCGAGATCGTCTTCTACGAGCCGCCGGAGGTCGGGGCGGAGGTGACCAAGGACCAGGCGTACGCAGAGGTCGAATCGGTAAAGGCAGTATCCGATGTCTACGCGCCGCTGTCGGGCGAGATCGTGGCGGTGAACGACGCTCTCTCGGACCGTCCCGAATTGATCAACGAGGACCCATATGGAGAAGGTTGGTTGGTCCGAGTGAGGTTCGCTGATCCCGCTGAGGTAGATCGGTTGCTCGACGCCGAGGCCTACCGGAAGTTGCTTAAGCAATCATGACCAGGTACACCTCAGCCACGGATTCCGACCGCCGCTCGATGCTCGACGCCATCGGCGCCGGGTCCATCGACGAGCTCTTCGACCAGATCCCGGCCGACGTGCGCCTGGACCGGGCGCTGGACCTGCCGGACGGGCTGCCGGAGACGGAGTGCTTCGACCACCTCGCCGGCCTCGCGGCGCGCAACGCGCACGCCGACGCCGAGGTCTGCTTCCTGGGTGCCGGCATGTACGACCACTACGCGCCGGCGATCGTCGACGCGATCACCCAGCGCTCCGAGTTCCTGACCCCGTACACGCCCTACCAGCCCGAGGTTTCCCAGGGCGGCCTGCAGGTGATGTTCGAGTTCCAGACGGCCATCTCCGAGCTCACCGCGCTTCCGGTCTCCAACGCCTCCCTTTATGAGGGCCCCTCCTCGGTCGCGTCCGCCGCCTACCTGGCGATCGGTGCGACCAAGGGGCGGCGCAAGCTCGTGCTCTCCCGCGGCGTACACCCGCACAGCCGCGAGACGCTGCGGACGTATGCCAAGGGGTTCGGCGCCGACGTCGTCGAGGTCGGGCTGGACGGCGGCGGGGTTACGGATGCCGCCGCGCTTGCCGAGGCGATCGATTCAGACACGGCCGCCGTGTTCGTGCAGAACCCGAACTTTCTCGGCGCCATCGAGGACCTCGAGACGGTCACGGCCGCTGCTCACGAGTCCGGCGCGCTGGCGATCGCCGCGGTGGACCCGCTCACGCTGGGAGTGCTGAAGGCTCCCGGCGAATGCGGTGTCGACATCGCACTCGGTGAGGGGCAGTCAATGGGAGGCAGGCTGGACTTCGGCGGCCCGTCGTTCGGTTTCTTCGCCGCCACCTCCGAGCACCTGCGCCGGATGCCGGGCCGGATCGCGGGCGAAACGACCGACGCCGACGGCCGCCGCGGGTTCGTGCTCGCGCTTCAGACGCGCGAGCAGCACATCCGCCGCGAGAAGGCCACCCACAACATCTGCACCTCGCAGGCGCTGAATGCCCTGGGCGGCGTGATCTACCTCGCCTGGCTGGGCAGGCAGGGGATCGTCGAGCTCGGCGAGCTGATGGCCCGCCGCACCGCCTACGCGCGCGAGCGGCTGGCGGCGGTGGACGGGGTCGAGCTCCTGCACGACGCGCCGGTGGTCCGGGAGTTCGCGATCAAGCTCGACGCGCCGGTGGATGACGTCTTGGACCGCTGCGCCGAGGATGGCATCGCTGCGGGGTATGGGCTGGGTAGGGAGTACCCCGAATTCGACGACGGGCTCTTGGTGGCGATCACAGAGCGCCGGTCAAAGGGCGATATCGACCGATTGGCGGACTCGTTGGCGCGGGCGCTTACGGCGGCGGGTAGGGGGCGGGAGCGACAGGAGGTTCCAGCGTGATCCGCGGAATTGGCGCTTTCTTTGCGCATAGCGACAACAAAGCGCCAGTGACGCCGAAGGTGGCGAGATGACGGGCGCAACCACCCCCTCGCCGCCAACCAACGCTGACACTCCCACAGCGCAGCAGCGTGAGCGCGCGACCACCATCTTCGAGCGCTCGGTCGAGGGACGGCGTGCCGGGTCGGTGCCGGACACCGACGTCCCCGAGCGCCCGCTCGACGAGCTGATCCCGGCAAACCTGCGCCGCGAGCGCCCCCCGCAGCTCCCCGAGGTGTCGGAGCCCGAGATCGTCCGCCACTACAACCGCCTCTCGCGGCGCAACTTCGACCTCGACACCGGCCCGTACCCGCTTGGCTCGTGCACGATGAAGCACAACCCGCGCCTCAACGAGCGCGTCGCCGCGCTGCCCGGGCATGCTCGCCTTCATCCCGCGCAGTCGCCGAAGCGGGCTCAGGGCGCCCTGGAGCTCATGTGGCGTCTGGAGCGCTCGCTCTCTGAGATCTGCGGCCTGCCGCACGTGAGCCTGCAGCCCTCGGCCGGCTCACACGGCGAGCTGGCCGGGCTACTCCTCACCCGCGCCTATCACGAGGACCGCGGCGAGGAGCGCACCCGCGTTCTGACGCCTGACACTTCGCACGGGACGAACCCCGCCTCGGTGACGATGGCGGGCTACGAGGTCGTGAAGGTCGCGACCGACGAGCGGGGTGGGGTGGACCTGGACGACCTGCGTTCCAAGATCGACGACCGCGTCGCCTGCCTGATGCTCACCAACCCGAACACGCTCGGGGTATTCGACGAGAACATCCGCGAGATCGCCGAGCTGGTACACGCCAGCGGCGCGACGCTCTACTACGACGGCGCGAACCTGAACGCGATCATGGGCCGCAGCCGCCCGGGCGACATGGGGTTCGACATCGTCCACGTGAACCTCCACAAGTCGTTCTCACAGCCGCACGGTGGGGGAGGCCCGGGCGCCGGCCCGATCGCGGTGTCGGATCGGATCGAGCCGTACGTGCCGGTGCCGCGGATCATCCGCTCGGAGGGCGGCAACGGCGCCGCGCCGGCCTACGACTTCGACTACTCCCAGCCCAAGTCGATCGGCCGTCTACGCGGCTTCGCAGGGAACTTCGGCGTCTTCGTGCGCTCCTACGCGTACATCCGGAGCCTCGGTGGCGACGGCCTCACCGAGGCCTCGGAGACGGCGGTGCTGAACGCCAACTACCTGCTCGCGAAGCTGCGGGAGGGGCGCGCGGGGCGCTACCTGCCGATCGCCTTCGACCGGACCTGTATGCACGAGTTCGTCCTCTCGGGCGCACCCGCGAAACGCGAGCTCGGCGTCAAGACCCTGGACGTGGCCAAGCGACTGCTCGACTTCGGCTTCCACCCGCCCACGATCTACTTCCCCTTGCTCGTCGACGAAGCCTTGATGGTCGAGCCCACGGAGACCGAGACCCGCGAGGCGCTCGACGCGCTGGCGGACGCCCTCGACGAGATCCTGGCCGAGGCGGAGAGCGATCCGGAGATCGCGCGCAATGCGCCCTACACGACGCCCGTGCGACGGCTGGACGAGGCGAGCGCCAGCCGCCGGCCCGTTCTCCGGCAACCGAACCGATCGAACCTGGATCGGGAGCGTGCCCGCCAGCCAAGATACGATCGTCAAACGATCACAGGCCGGCAGGCTTAGCTGTCATGGCGTCCACCCAACGGAACACTCGAGCCTCGCCACGTCCCTCCCGTCGCCGCCGAGCACCTTCGGCGGCGGTGGCTGAGGAGGGGTCGCTTAGTGAACGTGCCTACATTAGGATCCGCGACCGCATTATCTCGCTGGAGCTTCAACCTGGGGCACCGATCGACGAGGACAAGCTTATGCGTGACCTCAAGGTGGGTCGAACGCCGGTCCGTGAAGCGATTAAGCGACTAGAGCTTGAGTCGCTGGTCGATATCTATCCGCGTCGGGGCACTTTCGTTTCGGAGGTGCAGATCACGGATCTCGCCGCGATTTCTGAGATTCGAGTCCAGCTCGAGGGATTTGCCGCGGCATTGGCCGCGGAACGCTTCCGCCCCGAGGATGAGCAGGCGTTCTCGGCCCTCATCAGCAAGATTCAAGGAGCAACCGCGAGCAGTGGACCCCGTTTGATGGCACTTGATGCGAACGCGCATCGCCTGATCTACAGCACGGCCCGCAACGCCTACTTGCGGGACACATTAGAGCGGTACTTCAATCTGTCCTACCGGATCTGGCACCTCGCGATGCCCCGCCTGCCGGACGTCACGGCGAACATCGCTCAGCATCACGAGCTTCTGAACGCCATTCGCCAGCATGATGCTCGGCGCGCGAAGAAGGTGGCTTCGGACCATGTCGAAGCATTCGAACGGATGATGCGGAGGATCCTCTAGCTACGAATGCCTTGTGCGCTTCACTGGCCTCTGTTGTGGGCTGCTAATATATCTGTTTGCGGTATAGATGTACATGTGCCTATTCCGAAGCAATGGATCGCCATCGATCGCTCGTAGCCCGCATTCGGCTTCTTGATGCCGATCGACTCCCTGCTCAACTCAGCGCGATGACGCCGTAGGGCGAGGCCACGATGTCCGACGAGCCCACCGTTCCCACCGCGCGGCTCCAGCCCTCGGCCTCCTATAGCTTCACAATGCGGTTGCATCTGCCCCAACGAGGTGGCGCGTTCGCGCGCGTTGCTCATGCGATCGCCGAGGCGGAGGCGATTCTTGGCGCGATCGACCTCGTGCGCGTGGAGCCTGACGAGGTCGTCCGCGACGTGACCGTGGCCTGCGTGGATGCCGATCACGCCACCGCGGTCGTGCATGCCGTGCGCGAGCTCGAGGGCGTGCGCGTCGACAGCGTCTCGGATCGGACCTTCCTGATACACAAGGGGGGCAAGATCGAGGTCAACCCAAAGCTGCCTGTCAAGACCCGCGACGACCTCTCGATGGCCTACACGCCGGGCGTCGGGCGTGTCTCGATTGCCATCCAGAAGGATGCCGCCAAGGCCTGGGCGCTGACGATCAAGGGCAACACGGTGGCGGTGGTCTCCGACGGTACCGCGGTGCTCGGCCTCGGCGACATTGGGCCTGCGGCGGCAGCGCCGGTAATGGAGGGCAAGGCGATGCTTTTCAAGGAGTTCGCTGGCGTCGACGCCTTCCCGCTGTGTCTCGACACGAGGAACGTGGAGGACATCGTCACGGTCGTCAAGGGCATCGCGCCAGTCTTCGGCGGGATCAATCTCGAGGACATAGCCGCGCCGCGCTGCTTTGAGATCGAACGGCGGCTGCGTGCCGAGCTCGACATTCCTGTATTCCACGACGACCAGCACGGCACCGCCATCGTCGTCTTGGCCGCGCTGATCAACGCGCTGCGTATCGTCGGCAAGCGGGCGGAGGACGTGACCGTAGTGATCGTCGGTGCTGGTGCGGCCGGCGTCGCCTGCACGGACATGCTGCTCGCCTATGGCGTCGGCGACGTGGTCGCGTGCAACCGCCGTGGAGCCCTTTACGCAGGTGCCGACGGCCTTGACACCGAGCGAGCCGCGCTCACCGAGCGCACGAACAGGCGCGGATTACGCGGCACGCCCGATGATGTGCTCGCCGGTGCCGATGTGCTGATTGGAGTGTCCGGGCCCGAGGCGGTCTCAGCTGCCGGAGTCCGGGGGATGGCCCCGGAAGCGATCGTCTTCGCGATGGCCAATCCGGTGCCCGAGGTTTACCCGGAGGAGGTCCGCGACGACGTCGCCGTTATGGCGACCGGGCGCTCAGACTATCCCAACCAGATCAACAACGTGCTTGCCTTCCCCGGCGTCTTCAAGGGCGCCCTCGAGGTGCGGGCGCGCACGATCAACGAGGAGATGAAGCTCGCCGCTGCGCACGCGATCGCTCGCGTGATTCCCTCGGACGAATTGCACGCCGACTACATCATCCCCAGCGTGTTCAACCGCCGCGTGGCCGAGTCGGTCTCCGAGGCCGTCGCAGGCGCGGCGGTGGAAAGTGGGGTGGCGCGGCGTACGCGGCACGCCCGAGCGCACGAGTCCCACGACGACGATGAAGCAACGTAGGAGATGGTCCGCTGACTAGGTCATCCGCTGGGATCTGACGGTCTGAGACCACGTGTGATCACCCCCGAGCGACCACTGCTCTCACGGACCCGCTAGATCGAGGGCCGCGCCGATGATCGACTCGGAATCGATCCCGTAGTGCTCATATAGGTCGGGCTGATCCCCGGACTGACCGAAATCTGCGACGCCAAGACATGTCGCGGAAACGCCCAACGCGGCGCCCAGGAAAGCCAACGCCGAAGGATGGCCATCCAGCACGGTGACGATCGGCCAGCCCCGAGGCAAGATCTCATGCAGAAATCCGGCTCGCTGGGAACCGAATCCCCAATCGGCCCGCGCTGAGCGAAACAAGAGATCCGCGCTGGTAACGCAAACTACGTCGACCGGGATGCCACCGGCCTCGAGAACAGCTGCGGCATCGATGACTTCGGGCATGACCGCGCCCGTTCCCACGAGCGCGATCCCCGGCCCTGATGCCCGCGATTCGCGGAGTCGGTACCCGCCGGCTAGGACCTGAGCTCGCCGCCAATTTCGGCTATCGTCGTCCGAAGGAAGGTTCGCGAATTCTTGCGCGATCGGTCGTGTCGAGAGTCGGAAGTAGCTTGATATCCCGTCCGCGCGGCCCAGACGAGAAAGGGCATGTAGAAAAGCCCACTCGAAGTCCTGGGCGAAGGCGGGCTCCCAGAACACGCATCCGGGTTGGGCCACTCCGATCGCGGGTGTGACGATTGACTGATGCGCCCCGCCTTCCGAGGCGAGGGTGATCCCGGACGGGGTCCCGACGAGAATCGATTGCCCGCCCCCGTAGATTCCGAATGACCATGGCTCGAGAGCTCGGCCAACGAACGGGTCATAGAGCGTGCCCACGGGTAAGAGCGGCTCGCCCTCCACCCGCCATGCGGCACCAAGCTCACCAAGCAGTCCTACTAGGTTGGTTTCCGCTATCCCAAGCTCGATGTGTTGTCCGTGCTTGATCTCGCGCCACCGCACCAATGTCTCCGTGTCATCGGCAAACCAGTCAATGCGATCTCCTATAGACCAGATTCCGACCCGGTTGATCCAGCCGCCAAGATTGGTTGAGCTTGCAACGTCCGGGCTCACCGTCACCACCCGCCGCGACACGTCCTCGGCCTCGCGATGCAGGTCGGAGAAGAACCGTCCGAATGCCTGCTGGGTTGATTCCTCTCCGCGGTGCTGGCGCCCGAATTCAACAGGGACCGCAGGTGGCGCGGCTTGAGAAGGGGGTTCTCGCTGAAGTTGGTCGGCGCGTTCCCTGCACCACTGCGCTGCTCGGCTGTCCGCGGGAAACGGCGCCCAAGGGTCGGACGGGTTGGCACCGAGGCTAAGACCGAGTTCGTGGAATTGCTCTTGGCTAAGTAGGGCGGAATGGTTTGCAGGATGGCCTTCGATCGGTAGGCGCCAACCCTTGATCGTGTAGGCGAAGATCACCGAGGGCCGATCCTTGGCCGCATCTGCCTCTTCAAGACCCTGCAGGAGAGCGCCTAGATCGTGGCCACCGAGATCACGAATGGCGGCTGACAGATCCGCATCCCTCAGTTCCGCGACAAGCTTTGCGAGCTGTCGCGATCCTCGATCCTCTCCGGGGAGGCGCTGACGCAGGTCGGCGGGATTTGCGCGCAGGAGACTCTGGAATTCCTCATTCGACATTTCGTCGATGCGGCGGCGAAGCTCCGCGCCACCGGATTGGCGGAACAGCGTCTGGAGCCGGCGGCCATACTTGACCGTGCTCGTGTGCCATCCGGCGGCTTCGAACATCGAGCGCAGACGGTCGGCGGCAATCTGGGGGACGACTCGGTCAAGGCTTTGGCGGTTGAGATCAATGATCCAAAGCAGCTCGCCGAGGTCGCGGGTCACTGGGTCAAGCAACGCCTCCCAGCACGCCCCTTCGTCGAGCTCGGCGTCGCCGACCAGCGCGACGTGGCGACCCCCAACTGGAACTTCGAAGTGTCCGGCGACATAGCGATGGGTCAGCGCACCCCAGATGGTCGCCGTCGCGCCGATCCCCACTGATCCCGTCGAATAGTCGACGTCATCCGGATCCTTGGTTCGGCTGGGATAGCTCTGGAGCCCACCGAGTTCCCGCAACCTGGTCAGATACTCGGCAGGTAAACCGCCGAGGAGGTAGTTAATCGCGTGAAGGACCGGCGAAGCGTGCGGCTTTACCGACACCCGGTCTTGCCCCTCGAGAAAGGCAAACCAAAGGGCGGTCATGATGGTGACGATCGATGCGCTCGACGCTTGGTGACCACCGACCTTGATGCCTGACCTGTTCTCGCGCACCTTGTTGGCGTGGTGAACGATTGCCGTTGACAGCCAGAGCACGCGCTTCTCGAGCTCGCGCAGGACTCCTACATCGACGCGCTCCGCGTCGGATGTGGGCTGCGCCGTCGCCGCCGTCAAAGTCGCTCCTTCTCGCTCCTCGGCTGGATAAGGTGATAAATTTAATAGATAGATGGATTCGCTGCAGGGCGGTGTCGCAGTCTCGAGTACACCGGAGGCTGGTGTGACGAGGCGAGCCGGTGGCGTGCGTGTGCGCGCTTCGGCCGCTCACTTCCCCGAGATAGAACTGCCGCGTGCCGCAGACGTGGTAACCACAGCCCTTGTCGATGGGATCCGCGCTGGGGTTGCGCCGGTTGGGTCCCTGCTTCCGAGGGATACAGAGCTCGCGCAGCACTTCGGGGTCAGCCGGCTCGTGGTTCGCGATGCCCTGAATCGGCTACGACGCGCCGGGCTGGTGGATATCCGCAGCGGGCCAGGTGGAGGCGCGATAGTCAAGTCGTTGTCGATCCCGACCCGACTCTTGACCTCGCTCGACCGGCCAGAGGCTGGGGAGATCCGAGCGTTACTGGAAGCGAGGCGGGCTATCGAGTCGGCAACGGTCCCGCTGGCGGCCGCCCGCAGGACGCCCGCGGACCTGGACGCGCTTCAGCGACTTGTCGACGAACTTACCGCTCATCACGACGATCCCGAATCGTTTATCGAACTCGATGTCCGCTTCCACCTGCGAGTTGCTTCCCTTGCCGACAACCCGCAACTCGAGCGTTTTCTCGAAAGCGTCTTTAGAGACCTCGCAGCTGTCCGATCACGCTATCCGGTCGAATTCGGGAGCATGAGAGCGGCAGAGGAGTACCAGCAAGACACGCTCGAAGCGCTGCGTTCGGGTGATTCGAAACTCGCGGTAGCAAGCATCGACCGTCACCTCCGCGGCCTCGAGGAGCATTTCTCTGTTGACAACGAGGCAACAGAATAGGAGCCGATAGATGCCGAACGTAGGACCCTCGAGCTGGCGATCGCGCTGATCGGGCTGCTTCTGAGCCTGTAAGCAGACTCGCTGCGATTGTGATATATCAGTCCTTGGTATTCACATGTCACAGTTCGTACAGCTATCCACCGGGGCGGACCTCGAGGCCCGCCTCTCGGAAGTCGACCCGGACGTCGCTTCTGCGCTGGCCGGGGAGGTCTCAAGGCAGCAGCGCACGCTGGGAATGATCGCCTCCGAGAACTATGCGCCCGTGGCCGTTCTTGAGTGCCAAGGCTCGGTTATGACCAACAAATATGCCGAGGGTTATCCGGGGCGGCGCTATTACGCCGGATGCGAGAACGTTGACGTCGTCGAGCGTCTCGCCATCAATCGGGCCCAAGCTCTATTCGGGACCGAGCATGTGAATGTGCAGCCTCATTCGGGCGCCCAGGCCAATGCCGCCGTATATCACGCGCTGCTTGAACCCGGAGACACGATCCTCGGCCTTGAGCTCGCCCACGGTGGTCATCTCACCCACGGGATGAAGCTGAACGTGTCTGGCCGCTTGTACAACGCCCTCTCGTATCACGTTGGGCGCGAGAGCGGTCTGATCGATATGGACGAGGTCGCCGAACTGACCGCGCGGCACCGGCCTCGGTTGATTCTGGCGGGCTGGTCGGCCTATCCACGGCATCTTGACCTGGCTTCCTTCCAGCGAATCGCCGACGAGCACGATGCCTTACTCATGGTCGACATGGCCCACTTCGCAGGACTTGTGGCCGCTGGACTTCATCCGAATCCGGTCGACTTCGCGGACGTAGTAACGACAACCGTCCACAAGACGCTGGGTGGCGCCAGGGGAGGAATGATTCTCTGTCGCCAGGAGCATGCGAAGGCGATCGATTCAGCTGTATTCCCAGGACAGCAAGGCGGACCTCTTGAGCACGTAATCGCGGGGAAGGCCGTGGCTCTGCGACTGGCAGCAACTGCCGCATTTCGGGATCGACAGCAGCGCTGTGTTGAGGGCGCGAGAGCGATCGCCAAGATCCTTCAGGGCAGAAACTTCGCCGTCCAGACTGACGGCACCGACGTTCATCTGGTGCTCGTCGATCTTCGAGATTCCGGGCTGAATGGCAAGGACGCTGAGCAGCGTCTGAACGAGATTGCGATCGTGGCGAACCGCAACGCGGTCCCGTACGACCCCCGTCCTCCGATGGTTGCGTCCGGACTGCGGCTCGGGACCGCCGCTTTGGCGACGCGCGGACTTCAGGTCGAGGATTTTCAGGAGTTGGGCGAGATCATCGCCTCGGCGCTCTCGCAATCGTTCAAACAACAACGCAGCGACCTGATTCGCCGCACGGATGCCCTGGCAAGCCGCTATCCAATCTATTCGTCTCTCGAGTCGGAGTCATGAACTGCGGCAACAAACCGATGGATAGCTTTCGAAGAACCATCACTAGCTCCGGTGCGCCCCAAGCCGTGGGCCCATACAGCCATGCGGTAGTTGCCGGGGGCCTTCTGTTTTGTTCGGGACAATTGCCGGTCCGTCCGCATGTCTCGGATTCGTTTTCGGATGACATCGCCGCGCAAACTCAGCAGTGTCTGGAGAACCTTCAGGCGGTGTGCGAAGAGGCCGGGACGTCGCTCTCACAAGCCACGCGCTTGACGATCTACACGACCGATCTCGACAGCTTCAGCGAGATCAATCAGGCATACGCCGAGTACTTCAGCCATGCCCCGCCCGCGCGTGCCGCTGTGGGCGTCGCCGCCCTTCCACTCGGAGCCTCGGTCGAGATCGATGCAATCGTTGCAGCGCCAGTCAGCGCAGATTAACGTCGACGAGATAGAGAAGCGGCTGCCAATGCCGCTTCTTTCGGAGCGACGTGCACAGCTTTCGTCTCTGGTTCGTCACACGCCGATTCTCCACTCGCCGGCCCTGAGCGAGCTCGCGGGGACAACCGTGCTCCTCAAGGCTGAGAACCTTCAGCGCACTGGGTCGTTCAAGATTCGCGGGGCCCTCGCAAAACTCCGCCAGCTGGCATCACGATCCGTGAGGCGCGTTGCTACAGGAACGGCAGGTAACCACGGGCAGTCGGTCGCATTTGCCGCTCGTGCCATGGGGCTTAAGGCGCGCCTCTACATGCCCGCGAACGCGCCACTCTCGAAGATTGAGGCTGTCCAGGCACTCGGGGGTGAGGTGGTCCTCGGTGGGGAGTCGGTTGATCAGTGCATTGGTCGCGCTCGCCGTTATGCCGAGGAATCAGGCGCCGCCTTTGTCCATCCGTTCGATGATTACGACGTATTGAGCGGTCAAGCAACGCTCGGTCTTGAACTCCTCGACGACGTCCCGGACATGGCCCAGGTGGTCATCCCAGTAGGAGGCGGTGGACTGGCTGGAGCGGTCGGGATGACTCTGAATCGGATCAAGCAGCGCGTCAGGGTCATCGGCGTGCAGGCTCAAGTATGCGCCCCGTTTGTTCTGGGCCACTCGAGTGCGACAAGCGACACCCTGGCCGATGGAATCGCCATCAAACGGCCGGGACAACTGACCTCGCCCTTGGTCGACCGCTATGTCGACGAGATAAAGGCGGTGAGTGAAGGACACATCGCTGAGGCAATGACCATGATGCTTGAGAGGGCCAAGTTAGTCGTTGAGGGTGCTGGCGCTGTAGGGGTAGCGGCCTGGCTTTCAGGAGTCATTTCCCCAGCGTCCGGGCCGACAGTCATTGTCCTTTCGGGCGGAAACGTCGACCTTGGAACCTTGTCTTCGGTGACCCGTCGCCAGGAGACCCTCCGTGGCCGGCGGATGCGCTTGCTGACACGGGTGCCGGACAGGCCCGGTGGGCTGGCGAATCTGCTCAGAACCGTCGCTGACGCCAACGCAAATCTCATTAGCGTCGAGCATCTACGCGATGCAGTTCACATCGACGTCGGCGAGACTGGATTGGAACTCGTTCTTGGAGTGCGTAACCCAGAGCATTCAGAAGCGGTGATAGCGGCCCTCAGGCAGGCCGGATACGCGACGGACCCGCCCATAAGCCAGTAACGGGCCGATGTTCGTTTCCTTGCGGGCTGGGCGATGAGGCTCGCTCGTCACTGATCGGCGGCTGCACGTTCAGTGACCGTCCCATCGCCGAGTGCGGCTGACAACTCCGTAGCGTGTAGGCTCAGCAACCGGCCGAGTTCGCCGGTGTCGGCGTGAACGATCCGTGTAGTGGGAGCGGAGATGCTGATCGCCGCGAAGGCGACGCCGCCACCGAACACGGCGGCAGCTACACAGCTGACTCCGTCCTCGTGTTCCTCGTTGTCGATTGCGTAGCCGCGGCGGCGGATGCGCGCGAAATCGGCGCGCAAGGACGCCAACGTTGTCTGCGTCCGCGGCGTCAGGCGCTCGAGTGGCTCCCGCTCGCGCGGATAGAGCTTCGAGATTTCCTCGGTCGAGCGGCAGGCGAGTATCGCCTTTCCGACTGCCGTCGTGTGGGCGAGGGCGGAGCTTCCAACCTGAGTGAACATGCGCACGTTGTGGAGGCCGGGGACCTGGTCGACGTACACCACGCGGTCGCGGTCGAGGATCACTAGGTTGGTCGTCTCGCTCGACGCTTGCCGAATATCTTCAAGGTGCGGTCGGGCGACCGCGCGGAGGGCGGCAGTGCGTGCCTGAACTTCGCCCGCGAGCTCAAGCACCTTGAAGCCGAGGGTGTAGCGGCCGTGCGCGGCGGCCTGACGCACATAGCCGCGATCGGCCAGGCCCGATACCAGTCGGTGCGCGGTGCTCACAACCAGGCCGGTCCGGCTCGCGAGCTCCGAGACACCAAGGTCACCCGCCTCCCCGAGCGCTTCGAGCAGGTCGAGCGAACGGTCGAGCGACTGGACGCGGTCGCGACGTGGATGCTTCATGGGACCAATGGTAGACTACTCGGAAGGTGTTTTCCGCATCGCGGACATTCTCAACTGATCAGCACACAGAGGGTGGGAGGCGGCACGAGGGGTTTGCGACCTCCGAGGATGGAGTCGACCTTTATTACGAGGACATTGGGACAGGGGAGTCGCCGATTCTGTTCATCCATGAGTTTGCTGGAGACCATCGCAGCTGGGCACCCCAGATCCGCTTGTTCGCCCAGACGCACCGATGCATCGTGTACGACGCTCGTGGATACCCACCATCAGACGTACCGACGGAACCCGCCGCGTATTCCCAGGATCTAGCGGTGGCCGATGCTCTCGCCGTGCTCGACCATCTCGAAGTAGACCGGTCACACGTGGTCGGTCTATCAATGGGAGGATTCACGGCCCTTCACCTTGGCCTTCGCCATCCGAGCCGGACGACTTCGCTCGTGGTTGCAGGATGTGGCTACGGTGCACAACCCCAAGCCCGCGCCGCTTTCCGCACCGAGAGCGAAGCCGTCGCGCATGCGTTCGAGGCGGAAGGCGCTTCCGGAATAGCACGCGAATACGGGTCGGGCCCGGCACGTGTCCAGTTCATGAACAAGGACCCACGCGGATGGCAGAAGTTCGTCGAGATGCTATCCGAGCATTCCACCGTTGGCTCGAAGCTGACGATGTTGGGCGTACAGCGAGAGCGACCTTCGCTCTACGACCTCACGGAGGACTTGCGCGCCCTCACCGTTCCGACGTTGCTCATAGTGGGTGACGAGGACACGGGGTGCCTCGAGGCGAACCTCATGCTCAAGGAGTCGATCCGGTCAGCAGGCCTCTGGATCCTGCCACGGACAGGCCACACCTCAAACCTCGAAGAACCCGATCTATTCAATACGTTCGTTTCCGAGTTCCTCGTGGCTGTCGAATCCGCCCGTTGGGAGCTGCGCGACCCTCGCTCAGTGTCCAGTAGCTTGACGGGCATATCTGAGGCACAGGACTAGCTAATGTGTCAACCCGTCGAAAACGGGAGGGGAAAGCTTTGGCAGATACCAGCCCTCGTCTGACCCTCACACACGAGGGAGCTCTGCGGGTCCTGCAGGCCGCCATTGAGCGAGCTTCGGCGATGCAGAGACCGCAATGCATTGCCGTCGTTGACGGTTCGGGACACCTCCTCGCCTTCGTCCGGATGGACGGCGCGAAGTTCCTGTCCATCCAGACTGCACAGCGTAAGGCGATCACGGCGGCCGACCGTCGCTCGGCGACGGGTGGCATTGAACCTGCGCACGGGGTAAACCTCGGAATTGTCACGGAGGGCCGCTTAGCAAACCTCAAAGGGGGAGTGCCTATCGAGGTAGATGATCAATTACTCGGCGCGGTAGGTGTGAGCTCGGGATCTGGCGAGGAGGATCTCGAAGTAGCAAAGGCCGGGGTCGGCACAATCCCCAGGGCGAAGACCGACTGGTAGGTGATGAGCTCGGTTCGTATCGATACCCAGAGGGGATTCCTCCCCCCACGGGTCGCGGTGCTGTGAGCGAAGCAGAGTGGTGACAGTTAGTGAGTCCGACGCGCCGGAGGTTGAGCGCTTCTACCAGACGCTCTCGACGTGGATCCGGCTGCACGGTGCTGAGCATATGGCGCGCCAGTACGTGGTCATACGGCTGGCACGGATCGAAGCAACGGGACCTCTGGACTTCAGCGACATACAGCGCGTGCTCAGCGGTGTGGTCGACGCACGCGCCTGGTACCCGGCTTGGCACGACGAAGCCCAGCAAGCGGAGGAGGCCGCCGAGCGGCTCCTGGCTGAGGAGAGGAAGGTCTCCGCGGCGGACATGTTCCACAGGGCTTCCGCGTGTCACCACTGGTCCCAGTACCTAGCCCGAGTGGGGAGCGAAGAGAAGGCCGAGGGGCGTCGTGGCCGGGTTCGCTGCTACCGCTCGGCCGTGGGGTGCTTCCCTGCCCAGATCGGGCCCGTCAACGCTCCGTTCGATGGCGCCGCGCTACCCGGGTATCTACACCTACCCGAGGAGGCGAGGGTGACGGGAGAGCCACCTGCGTGCGTGATCATGATCAACGGCGCCGATTCGGTGAAGGAGGAGTACCACAACTGGGCAAGGCAATTCGTTCGCCGCGGCTTGGCCGTGCTGACTATCGACGGTCCGGGCCAGGGCGAGATGGCGGGCGTGATCCCGATGAATCCGGACGCATGGGAGCAACCGATGGGCGCGGCTATCGATGCGCTGTCGGCAGGCGGGAAGGTCGACACGGACCGCATCGGCGTCTGGGGGAGCAGCATGGGCGGATTCCTGGCCCTCCGGGCCGCGGCGTACGAACGGCGCGTGCGTGCCGCGATCTCATCGGGGGGCTTCTACGACTTCCGGGATTACCTGCACTGGCCGATCTCGACTCAACTGAATGTCATGGAGGACCTGATGCTGGAATCCCTGTCGGCGGCCCGTGAATACATGACGCAAAACTGCACGCTGGATGGGGTAGTCGAGAGAATCGAGGTCCCCTACCTGGTGATCCACGGAGCCCGCGACGACCTGGTAGGCGTCGAGGAAGGCCGGCAGATGGCTACCGGTCCGCTTGGAGAGTTCGTCAATTTCGAAGACGGTTTCCACACGTGCACCAACTACAACGCGGCACTCGTAACCCTGATGTGTGACTGGATGGCCGAGAAGCTCCACAGCGACGGACCTTAGGCGCCAGCGACATCGGCAGTCTCGCGGCTGACGGAGTGATCAACCGCTTGGCTAGGCAAAGATGCCGAGAGGGAGTCGCGCCGTCACAACGAAGTTCGGCGCGTCCACTATCTCGCTGATCTTCAGGTCGACGGCGACGCTGCAGATCGCATAGGCCTGCTGTCGGGTATATCCGTACTCCTCCGATAGGTAATCCACCATGTTCCTGAGGGCGCTGCGTGCCGCCCCATTCAGATTCTCGGCCTTGCCCCCGGACTCGGCGTACACGGAGAGGCCCGTCGTGGCGACGTAATCGCCGCTGAGTGCACCTGCCTCGTTCCCGTGGATCATCACGTCACGGATTCCCCGGTCCGCGGCCCCTGCCTTGACGACGTCGAAGCGGAGGTGGAGGGTGGTGGTGGTCTCGATGGCCGTTCCACATACCTCCCCATCCCCCTGAGCAAAGTGCCCGTCGCCCGCGGAGAACAGGGCGCCCTCGGTCCACACCGGGAACAGGACACGGGTGCCCGCGACCATGTCCTTCACATCGAGGTTTCCGCCATTCTCGCGTGGCGGCTTGGTTCGAAGAGCCTCGCTCGCAATCGCGGCGTCTTCCGGAACCGCACCGCGTGGCTCGGGCAGCGCAACATCGGCGCCACTGGCGGCGAGCTCCCGCTCGCGCACGGAGATCTGGGCAAGGAGGTCTCGCGACGGGGCAAGCCCCATGATGCCCATGAACGGTCGGCCGGGGATCCGGACGCCCGGCAAGTCCGGCGAGGTGGCCCAATCGTCGGCGATCTCCCAGCGTGCGAGAAACGGGGCGGGGAACTCGTCGCGCAGGAAGCCGAAGCCGGGAATCTGCGCCGTGTATCCGAACGCGCCGGGTTGGACGGCCAGTATCTCGACGACCAGCAGGTCACCAGGCTCGGCGCCGTCGACGAAGATCGGGCCGGTCAGCGGATGCACGATGGTCCGATCGGCCCGCGGGACGTCCTCGTGTGTCGAGTTCATCGAGAACTGCCCGTCGACGGCGTCACGAGTGGTCACGAGGATGTCGTCTCCCGGCAGGCATGCAAGCGCCGGCGGGATGTCAGGGTGCCACCGGTTGTGACACCGCGACGCCTCCCGGCGAACCGGAATCGATGTATCGATGTGAAGTTCGTGGGTGGCCATGTCCTCACACCTCCTCGTCACCGCTCCGGGCGTTGTCCGGTTCGGCAGGATTCTCACCGACTGGCAGGGACCGTACAGGCCGAAGGCCGTTCACCCCTCGGCAGTGAGCCTGGGTCTGCCGGCTTCGCCAGCCGCGTGGGCCTCGACTGGGACCCGGTCTGGCGGGGACCTCCCGCGGACGACCAGGATCGCGACAATGACGAGTGCCGGCATGGCCATCGCCAGGGCACTCACACGGGGGCTGGTGGCGCTCGCGAGCGCGCCGTCGACGAGGCTCGAAATCGGACGGACGCCCAAGAACGCCACGGTCCAAAGCGCCATGATGCGCCCCCGCTGGGCGGCGTCGATGCTCAGCTGAAGCTCCTTGATCGTGGTAGTGCTTGCTGCTAGGAACCCGAAGCCGGAAACCGCGAGGGCAGCGAGCCCGAGCTCCAGGGTCGGCGCTATCGAGAAGGCGAACATCCCGCTGACCAGCAGCGAGAGACGGGCAACGAGCTGGCTGCGTAGCCGGCCTGGCCGGCCCGCAACCGTGAGCGCGGCCGTCAAGGCACCGACGCTGAACGCCCCGAGGAGGACGCCCGCAAACGCGTCGGAGCGGTTCCACACGCTGGCGGCGAAGGCCGGCGAGAGGGTGTTCACGGGATCGATCGCGATCGCAGCGGCCGACGAGACGAGCATCAACGCTGCGAGGCGGGGCCGCCTGCGTACCAGGGCGACGCTGTCGCGAAACCTGGGACGCAATGGGCGCCTGGGCGGAGCCTGCGGGCGAATCGCGAGCAGGCCTGCTACGAGGGCGAGATACGCAAGGGCGTTGACCACGAAGGCCTCGCCGAGGCCGGCCGTGGCGATCACCAGCGCGGCTGTCAGGGGACCTATTCCCCGCGCGAGGTTGAAGGTCAACGCCATGAGGGCGATGGCCGACCCGAGGCGATCGGGCGGCACCAGGTCCGGCAAGATCGCCTGGAGCGCTGGGAACGTGAACGCCTGCACGAGACCGATCGCGAACACGAACCCGATCACAAGCGCCGCGCTCGCCCCATCGAACATGACGAGCACTGCCAGCGTTCCCGCTAGAAGGCTGGCGGCCCCCTGGGTGGCGAACAGGAGCCGGCGCCGGTCGAAGCGGTCCGCCGCCGTACCGGTCCAAGGAACAAGCAGGAGCACTCCGGCGAACTGGGAGAAGCCGACCGCCCCGAGCATGAAAACCGACCCTGTCCTGCGGTAGACGAAGATCCCCGCCGCGAGCACCAGCAACCACGTGCCGCTGTTGGCTACCAGGTTTCCGAGGAAGAACGGACCGAGGTTCCTGTCGGCGAGCAGCCGCAGATTCTCCCGGGCGCGCGACGGCTGGTCCGAGGGCACCTCAGCCTTATCGATGGGCGGCGCGCGAAGGTTCACGACTATCCCTGGTTCTCCGCCGGGGTGCGGCTGCGATGGACTCGAACGGTAGATTCCACGATCTGGAAAATGCCTATTGCGTTACGGCAAGCCCTAGGGTAGAGTCACCGTCGTCATTCTGCATTTCTGCACCAGAGATGTGTCGATCCCCTTCGCCGAGTGGCCGTCGCTCACCCGGCTTAGGTGCGTACGGGAGGTCGACCTCGCCACGATCGAGCTACGGCGTGGCCACGGTCACCAGGTGCGGAGGTCGTCGGCTTGGTGATGAGCTTTGACGTCGGCGACACACCTCTCCGCCGGTGGGGAGTCTTGGGTCCGATGCGGATTGGGTTGCATCGACATGGCCATCGGTCGGTGAACCCCCGGAGGGCCGCGTGTAGCGTCCCCGTACCCCGCGCAGCACCAGAGACCAGATGGGGATTAGGACGAGATGGGGGTTAGCTCGATGGCGGTCAGCGGCTCAGATAACGGAGCGGTAGAAGTCCACGGCGTCAATAAGGCCTTTCGCGGTCAGGCAGGGGGCGAAAACCTAAAAGTCCTCGACGACATCTCTATCTCCTTCGAGCGAGGGACCTTCACCTGTGTCGTCGGTCCCAGCGGCTGCGGGAAGTCGACGTTGTTACGGATCATCGACGGCCTGATCCCGCCAGACTCGGGAGGTGTGGTGATAGGTGGGGAGAGGGTACGAAAGCCCTCGCTCGACCGGGGGTTCGTCTTCCAACAGTTCAACCTGCTCCCGTGGCGCACAGTCCAAGGGAATATCGAGTTCGGACTGGAGAACCTTGGCGTCAAGAAGGATGAGCGCCGGCGACGGGCTAAGGATGTGATCAAGTTCGTCAGTCTCGAGGGCTTCGAACGCTACTTCCCCGGGCAGCTGTCCGGCGGTATGCAACAACGAGTTGGTTTGGCCAGGGCTCTGGCTCTCGACCCTTCCATCCTGCTCATGGATGAGCCCTTCGGCTCCGTCGACGACCAAACAAGAATGCTGCTCCAAGACGAGCTCCTCGGGATTTGGGAACGAGACCAGAAGACGGTCATTTTCGTTACGCACGACATCGAGGAGGCGCTCTACCTTGCCGATCAGGTCGTTGTCATGCGTGCTCGGCCTTCCCGCGTCGTTCGCACTATCGACGTCCCGTTCGAGCGTCCACGCGACGAGGGCATTCGGGGCTCCCCTGAGATGGGAAGCCTCAAGCAGGCGATCTGGAACGAGCTCAAAACGGGAGCAACAGTGGAAGGATGACCCAGAGGGGCCCCGACATCGCCAATGCCTCCCGAGGGGGAGGGCTTCCGCTCCAGGAGGACGCGTCTGCGCAGGCGGGCGCAGGTCGCACGGAGCGGGGCGAGTGGGTAGACACCGACCGAAACGAGCGGCGCGAGTGGCGCCGCGTCTTCAGGAACAAGTGGGTGCTCCGGTTGATTTTCTACGGGACCATCCTGATCGCGTGGCAAGTAACTGCGATGGTCAAGGGGGAGTTCTTTCTTCCCACTGTCCCTCAGACCATCAAGGGCTTCGGCGATCTGTTCACGGAGGGTTATGCAAGCACGTTGCTCGGGACCCTGCGCCAGCTTGTGGTCGGTTTCCTCATCGCTCTCGTGATCGCCATTCCCATAGGAGCTCTGATGGGGCGTTCGAAAATCGCCAGCGACATCCTCTCGCCGTACGTATACAGCCTGTTTGTCACACCTAAGCAAACACTGCTGCCAGTGTTGATTATCGCGTTCGGGATCGGATTCTGGTACCAGGCATGGGTGGTCATACTTTTCGCGGTGTTTTTCCCGATCATCAATACTGCGGCGGGGATTCGCTATGTCGATAAGGATCTCCGTGAAGCAGCACGGGCTTTCGACACGAATTGGTGGCGCATGTTAACCAGGGTCTACCTCCCGGCGGCGGCACCATTCATCGTGGCTGGTATCCGCTTGGGCTTTGGCATGGCCATGAAGGGAATGGTGATTGCGGAGCTCTGGGTTCTTGCCGGCACCGGTGACCTCCTTGAGACCTTTTCGTCGTCTCCCACGCGGCTCGATCTCTATTACGCGATGGTGCTCCTGATCATCGGGTTTGCGGTCGTGGTTAACGTGGTGCTCATGTGGGCGGAGCGAAAGCTTCGCCCGGCTGCGCAGATCGGGGCGCAGCAGATCGTGGGGCAGGTGTAGCGTCGATGGCAACGGTCGCGGCGAGGCTCCACGCCTCGGGACTTCGCGCCTACGTCGGCACATTCAGCCGCTGGCTCCTTTCGGTTGCGCTGTTCTTCGCCATCTGGCAGCTCATAGGCAAGAGCGGGCTAACGATTGCCATCGTTCCGCCCACGGAGGTCCTACCCGACCTCGCTCGCCAGATTGCTCATGGCGACCTTCTCGACGCAACGCTCGGAACTCTTGAGCTCGCAGGCGTCGGTTTCGCGATTTCAGCCGTCCTTGGACTCCTGATCGGGCTGCTCATCGGCCTATCAAAGCCCTGGGCAGATGTTCTCGATCCGTTGGTGAACGCATTGTTGGCGGCGCCGATCGCAATGTTCATTCCGGTGATCGCGCTCTATCTCGGTTTGGAATTCAAGGCTAAGGTAGTGGGTGTGGTTCTGTTCACGGTTTTTATCGTCATCGTGAACACCGCGACGGGGATCCGCGAGGTGCCGCCATCAGGTATTGAGACGGCGAGAGCCTTCAGAACGAGTCGCCTCAGGTTGTACACGAGAGTCATCTTTCCGTGGGCGAGCCCGTACATAATTACAGGCCTTAGGCTCGCCGTCGGGCGAGCCGTCGAGGGAGCGATCCTGTTCGAGCTCTTTTTCAGAGCTCAGAATCTAGGCTTGCTGATCAGGAATGCAGCCGGCTCTTTCGACCTAAGCGAGCTTCTGGGCGCGGTGTTCTTTGTCACGATCATTGCAGAT
>JBOGZC010000019.1:0-46707 GCA_050697075.1 Solirubrobacterales bacterium
CGGACGAAGGGGGGAGCCACGATCGAGAATCGCGCCGTCTGGGTGTACCAGCTGCGCGAGGGCAGGATCGCCGACGCTGAGACCTTCGGCGACACGGCCCAGGTCCTGCAGGCGCTCGGCTGAGCCTCTCGATCGTCATCGTCACGCACGACAGCCGCGACGCGGTGCGGAGCACGCTGCCCGCCCTGAACCGCGAGCTCGGCGCGGAGGACGAGCTGATCGCGGTCGACAACGCCTCCTGCGACGGCACGGCCGATGCGCTCCGCGAGCTCGCCCCAAAAGCGACCGTGATCGAGGCGGGCTCGAACCTGGGCTTCGCGGCCGGTTGCAATCGCGGGGCCGAGGCTGCCTCGGGGGAGCTGCTCGTGTTTCTGAACCCGGACGCGACCCCGGCCGAGGGATTCCGGGAGGCGATCGAGCGACCGCTCACGGAGGGCCGCGAATGGGCCGCCTGGCAAGGGCTCGTCACCGCGAAGGGGGGGCGGGTGGTGAACAGTCGCGGCGGCGTCGTCCACTTCAGCGGCGTCGCGTGGGCGGGGGGAGCCGGCGAGAGCCTCGATGCCGCGCCGCCCGCGGTTGGCGAGCCGGGCTTCGCATCGGGGGCCTGCCTGGCGATCCCCAGAGAGAGGTTCGAGCGGATGCGGGGCTTTCCCTCGGAGTTCTTCCTGTACCACGAGGACGTCGACCTCTCGCTTCGGATCCGACTGGCGGGCGGGCGGTTGGGCGTGGAGCCCGCCGCTCGCGTCGACCACGAATACGAGTTCGAGAAGGGCCCGGCCAAGTGGCGTCTGCTGGAGCGCAACCGATGCGCCACCCTGATCCGCACCTACCCGGCCGGATTGCTTGTGCTGCTCGCCCCGGCGCTCGCCGTCACGGAGCTCGCCCTGGTGCCGATCTCGATCGCGGGCGGCTGGTTCGGGCAGAAGCTCGCCGCGTGGGGCGATCTTCTCTGGGCGGCGCCGCGCCTGCGGCGGGAGCGGCGGAGGATTCAGGCCACCAGGGCGGTGGGCGCGCGAGAGTTCGCCGGCGGACTCACCCCGGACCTCGAGTCGCCGTATCTCGGCCGCGCGGGGCGCTCGCGGGTGCTGCGGGCGGCGCTACGTGCTTATTGGGCCCTGGTGCTCGGGCTCCTTGGGTCTTCCCGAGCCTGAGCCGGCCACGCCGCCCTCCATGCCAACCGCCTCTTCGGCGGTCGGGCCGCCGTTGGTGGAGGCCTCTCTGCCCGCCTTGGCCTCGGCGTCCAGCCGGGCCACCTCCTGGGCGAGGATCTTGGTTTCCTCCGAGAGCCGCGAGGTGGCGATCGAGAAGTGGAGCAGGAGAATGAAGACGACGCCGAGCGCCACCAGGAACAAGGCGTTGGGCGGGGAGTGGACCCCCACGGCGTCGGCGAGCGTCTTCAGCCCGTCGCGCCACACTGCGAGAACCAGCATGGCGACCGCCGCGAGCATCCACAGCAGCGCATAGCGCTCCACGAGCCGCCGCCGCCGGACCAGCTCGAGGACGACCCCGAGGAAGATGGCGGCGACGATCACCGCGACGATCTGCGCCTTGGTGCCGACCGCGTGGCTGGCGGCGAGCGGAAGGGCGATCATCTGGCGGAGCCCCCGCTGGTGGCGGCGTCCTGGGCCGGCGGCTCCACCAGCTCGTCCTCCCCGGTGGCCTCGACGGGCGTCGGGCGGCGGCGGAACAGCCCCACGAACAGGGCGAGGAGCACCTTGGCCATGTAGTAGGCGCTCCGGGGGTAGTCGATCGAGCTGCGCCCGAAGCCGCGCGCGTTCATTCGCACCGGCACCTCGTGGATGCGCAGGCGGTGGGCGTGGAGCATCAGGATCGCCTCGACCTCCGGGTAGTCGTGCGGGTAGTCGCGGGCGAAGAGCTCGATTCCGCGGCGATTCGTCATCCGAAAGCCAGAGGTGGGGTCACTGATCCGCTGGCGGCAGATGACGGTCAAGACGACGGAGAAGATCAGGTTCCCGATCCGGCGGCCGATCGGGACCTTGTAGCCGGGGTCGCCGCGGAAACGGCTGCCGCACACCATGTCGGCCTCGTCGCCTGACGTCTGGAGCTTGCCGAGCAGGTCGGAGAGGTATGCCGGCTTGTGCTGGCCGTCGCCGTCCACCTGGGCGGCGACGTCGTAGCCGTGGCGAAGCGCGTACTTGAACCCAGACTGCATCGCGCCGCCGATCCCGGTGTTGAACGGATGGCGCAGGACGATCGCGCCGCTGGCCTCGGCCTCGGCGGCCGTGTGGTCCGTGGAGCCGTCGTCGACCACGAGGACGTCGAAGCCGGGGGCCTGGCGTTCGATCTCGCGCACCACGCGACCGACCATCCCCTGCTCGTTGTAGGCGGGGACGATCGCGAGCTTGCGGAGGTGGGGACCGTTGGGCGCCATCTCGGCTGCGAGGGCGGATGGGGGGCCTGCCGCCCTCGGGCCAGCCAGGTTACCGTTCCGCGACCCGGCAACTGTCATGTGCACGCTGCTCGGGAGGGTTCTCGCGTTCCTGGCCGTATCTGTGGGGGTGGCCGCAGAGAGCCGAAGCCGCTTCGACGAGGTCGCCGGGGGCCAGGCCCGCCACCGCGACGAGGCGCGAGTCGAGTTCAACCGGATCGTTGCCTTCAGCGACGGCGTCTTCGCGATCGCGATCACGCTGCTGGTGCTGGGGCTGCTGATCCCTCAGGGTCAGTCCGACCTCACGAAGGCCCTGTTCGGCCAGGAGGCCGACCTGCTCGCCTATGCGATCAGCTTCGCGGTGATCGGGAGGCTGTGGATCGCCCACCACCGCTTCTTCGCGGCGCTTGAGCGCTTCGACGGCACCCTGATGGGTCTCAACCTCGTCTACCTGGCGTTCCTCGTGCTCGTCCCGTTCACCTCGTCGGTGCTCGGCGACTACAGCCGCGAGACCGCGGCCGTGGTCCTGTACGCGATCAACCTCGCGTGCGTCAGCCTCACGTTCCAGGCGCAGATCATCTATGCGCACCGGCAGGACCTGGTGTGGCCCGAGGCACGTGAGTTCGAGCGCCGTCAGGTGGGGCCCGCGAACTTCCTGGTCGCGACCGTCTTCCTGGTCTCCATCCCGATCGCCTTCGTGAGCCCGATCGCGGCGACCGTGATTTGGATCGGGGTGTTCTTCGTGGGCAGGCGGCTCGAGGACCGGGTGGACGCCTTCACCCGCCGCAGGCGCGGCTCGGCCTAGCCTCTGGGAGATGGCGCAATCCCTGCCCGCGCTGGCGACGGAGATCGTCGGCTGTCGCCGATGTCCTCGCCTGGTCGAGTGGCGCGAGCGCGTGGCGAAGGAGCCCCCGCGCCGCTTCCAGGGGCAGGTCTACTGGGCCAAGCCGCTGCCCGGATTCGGCGATCCGCGAGCGAAGGTGGTCGTGATCGGCCTGGCCCCCGCGGCCCACGGCGGCAACCGAACCGGGCGCGTCTTCACGGGCGATCGTTCGGGCGATTGGCTCTACGCCGCGCTCCACCGCGCCGGGCTCGCGAACCAGGCTCGCTCCGAGCACCCAGGCGATGGGCTGCGCCTGCGAGGCGCCTACGTGACGGCCGTCAATCGCTGCCCGCCGCCCCGGAACCGGCCGACGCCGGGCGAGCGCGACAACTGCCTGCCCTACCTGGTCGCGGAGCTCCGCCTGCTCGCGCGCAAGCGAGTGATCGTGGCCCTCGGCTCGTTCGCGTGGGACGGCGCGCTACGGGCCCTCGGGGCGCTCGGCGAGGAGGTCCCACGGCCAAAGCCCCGCTTCGGCCACGGAGCGGCGGCGAAGGTGGGGCGCTTCGCGTTGCTCGGCTGCTACCACCCGTCGCAGCAGAACACGTTCACCGGCAAGCTCACGGAGCCGATGCTCGACGAGGTCTTCGCAAGAGCTAGGGCGCTGGTGGACGCGGGCACGTAGCTGGAAGCCTCCCAAGCGTGTCGCGCCCAGGCGGGATACTGGGGTCGCGATGTTCCCGCTGAACGTGCCGAACGTGCTGACCCTGCTCCGCATCCTGGCGGTGCCGGTGATCGTCGTGGCGCTGCTCGGCGAGACGCCCAACGGCGACGCCCTTGCGGCGGGGGTCTTCGCGCTGGCCGCGCTCACGGATGGGCTCGACGGGTACATCGCCCGCCGCCGCCAGGACGTGACCACATTCGGCAAGCTCGTCGACCCACTCGCCGACAAGCTGCTCATCGTCGCGGCGCTGGTCTCGCTGGTCTCCCTGGGGCGGCTGGCGGCCTGGGTGGCGATGGTGATCATCGCCCGGGAGCTGGCGGTCACCGCACTGCGGGCGGTCGCCGTCGAGCAGGGCGTGGTGATCTCGGCGAGTTGGCTGGGGAAGGTGAAGACGATGCTCCAGGTGGTGGCGGTGTTCGCCCTGATCATCTGGAATCCCTCGCCGACCTGGGTGGACGTGCTCGTCTACTTGGCGGTCGTGGTCACGGTGATCTCGGGTGCCGACTACTTCTTCGGATTGCGGCGGCGACTCCAGGTGGAGCGCGTCCGGCGGAGCACCGCGAAACCCGAAGCGGGGTAGGGCTCAGCCGCTACAGGGGGTTTCGAGCCACTCGCGCTCAGTCATGTGGTGGCGCGAGTGCTCGCCGCTCGAGAGCTCGGCGACGATCTCGGCCAGCAGCCCCGAGCGCTCCGCGAACACAGAATGGCGGTGGATCGTCTCGAGGTTCTCCTGGCGGGCGAGGACGAACCCGCCGTCGCCGAGCTGTGGGAAGGCCTCGGCCACGCGCCGCACCATCTCGCGAACGCAGTCCTCGACGAATCGGGGGTTGAGGTGGGCCTTCTCGACCACGGCCACCTCGTCCGACCGCTTCATGAGCTCGTAGATCTCCGAGCTCATCGACTGCTCGACGATGCGCAACAGGTCGCGCGCATCGACGTCGATCTCGACGCCCTCGGGCCGTCCGATGTGAAGGGAGCCGATCCCTCGCTGGTTGTGGGTGGCGACCGGGACGGCGGCGAACACGCGCTCGATCTCGTCGTCGGTGAAACCCTCCGCGACGAGGCGCTCGCGGGAGCGCCCGGCCACGAGCTCCTGCGCGCACGGACAGGCGGTCATGCCCTGGGCCTCGACGCCGGTCAGGGTGCGGGTGCCACGCTCGGAGACGACGGCGGCGCCGCGCAGCGTGTAGATCTCCTGGGTGGGCAGTCCCGACGCGGGCGTCGTGACCGTCTCCGGATAGCGGGCGGCGATCGTCACCTCGGAGCGAAGGCCGTCCTGCTGATCGCGGACCTGCCGTGCGATCTGCGCCGCGAGCTCCTCGGCGCGGAGGCTCTTGCTGAGGACGACCTGGTCGATCGCCTCGTTGACGACCTCCTCGAATCGCGACATGTGCACCCCGGCCTGGCGCGGGTTGAGGTCCACGAAGCACTCAAGCTCTGCGAAGAAGTAGCTCCCGGCCGGGTCGGGCGCGGGGCGGTCGCCATCGGTCGCGGCTTGCCCGTGACCGCCGACCCGAATCACCTTTTCGATTCCCCGAACGCCGACTCGGGTCAGGCTGACCTCGGTCCGCGGCCGCGAAGCCTGGACGTCGACGGGGGGAAGGGGGATCTGGCGGGTTTCGCTCATCGGGTCCGAAAGTGCTCGTTGGCCGGATCGGTTTGCGTTCGGGGAGCGCCGGTTGGGCATAACGACCGGCCTCGGCCCAAGGTTAACGGGCGTCCAGGGTTGCTCTCGGCGGGCCGACCAGCCCCTATACTTCGCGCGTCCCGGACCCCGAGTGTGTGAGGAGAGGTAGGGGCGGGGAGTTGTCACAGAAGGGAGACGCTCTGCTGACCGGCGAGGCTGGTTCCCAGTCGACCGCCGAGGATGCGCCGGCTCGGACTGGGGCCGCAGTCGAGTTGAACGGCGATCTTCCCTTCGGGGACTCCGAGGAGCTTCGGTCGCTGATCGCCCAGGGGCGCGAGCGCGGGTACCTGACCTTCGAGCACATCGCGGCGACGCTCGAGGAGGTCGAGGTCACCAAGGAGCAGGTGCACGACCTCCACGCCTACCTGATCGAGCACGGCGTGGACGTGATCGCCGAGGACGGCCTGACGGCGTACAAGGAGGCGAAGGAGTCGGGGCAGCCGGGCTCCTCGAAGAAGCCGGAGCTCGACCTGACGGTGGAGCCCAGCCTCGACTCGTTGCGGCTCTACCTGCGCTCGATCGGGCGCGTTGATCTGCTCACAGCGGACCAGGAGATCGAGCTCGCGCAGTGCATCGAGAGGGGCGACATGGTCGCGAAGCGGCACATGGTCGAGGCCAATCTGCGGCTCGTCGTCTCGATCGCCAAGGGGTATCTGGGCCGCGGACTCGGCTTCCTCGACCTGATCCAGGAGGGCTCCCTGGGCCTCATCCGCGCGGTGGAGAAGTTCGACTATCGCCGCGGCTACAAGTTCTCGACGTACGCGACCTGGTGGATCCGCCAGGCGGTGACCAGGGCGATCGCGGACAAGGCGCGCACGATTCGGATCCCGGTCCACATGGTCGAGAAGCTGAACCGGGTGACGCACGTGGAGCGGCAGCTGGTACAGCGCCTCGGCCGCGAGCCCGAGCCGGCGGAGATCGCCGCGGAGCTGAAGGTCTCCGTGCGCGAGGTCCGCGACATCCTCCGGGTCGCCCAGATGCCGGTCTCCCTGGAGAAGCCGATCGGCGACGAGGAGGAGTCGGAGCTCGGGGACTTCGTCGCCGACGAGAGCAGCGAGGAGCCCTTCGACACCGCGACCGAGAACCTCCAGCGCCAGGACATCCAGCGGGCGCTCAACGCGCTTCCCGAGCGCGAGCGCCAGGTGATCGAGCTGCGGTATGGCCTGCGCGGCCACGAGCCGCTCACGCTCGAGGAGGTCGGGCGGGCGTTCGGGGTCACCCGGGAGCGCATCCGCCAGATCGAGAACAACACGCTGAAGAAGCTGAAGCAGCTCCCGGAGGCGCAACGGTTGCGGGAGTTCGCCTGAGCTAGTCGGCGGGGGCCTCGGCCAGGGGGCGGTCGTGACCGCCGCCCGGGCCGCGCCGCAGCATCTCGCGCATGTGCTCTGTGTCGAACTCGTAGGGCTCGGTCGTCTCGAGGAAGCGCGTCAGCTCAGAGGCGAAGCGCACGGGGTCGTCCAGCTGTGGCCAATGGCCGGCGCCGGGGATCTCGACGAGCCGGCTTCCCGGAATCCGCTCCACCGCAGAGCGGCCGTGCTCGACCGGGATGATGCGGTCGGCGGTGCCCCAGATCAGCAGGGTCGGGAGGCGCTCGGCCAAGTAGAGCCGGTCGGAGGCGCTCACCCGTTGCCCCTCGAGGTCGATGACCGCCCGCAGGGTGTGGAGGAACGCGGATCGGGAGTCGCGGTCGGCGAGCGACGCGTAGCCGCGCGCCGCCTCTGCGAGGTCGGGCCCGGCCTGCACGCCGAAACGCCTGAGGAAGTCCGCGACCGCGGCGCCGGCGCGCACCGCCCAGGCGGGGGCGATGAGGGGCATCACCAGCTCGGAGCCCGGAAGCGCGCCGGCGCGCAGCAAGGGGTGGACCTCAGTGCCCAGGCCGCCGCTGGAGACGAGCACGAGGCGCTCGGTGTACTCGGGGAACTGGTAGGCGAACTGGAGGGCGATCCCCCCGCCGAGGGAGTGGCCGACGACCGTCCCGCGCTCGAAGCCGAGGACTCCGAGCAGGTCGCGGGCCCCGCTCGCGTAGGCGCCGAGCGAGTAGTCGCCCCGCGGCTTGGCGGATCGCCCGTGACCCAGCAGGTCGGGGGCGACCACGGTGTAGCGGTCGGCCAGAACCGCCATCGCCTCCAGCCAGACGTCGGATCGCGAGGTGATGCCGTGGATCAGGACGATCAGTGGGCCGTCCCCCGCCATCCGGTAGCCGACCCGGTGGCCATGGAGGGTCACGTGTTGGATCGGAAAGTCGCGCGTCATCGTGGTGCATACCCTCGTGCGCGCCGAATGTAACACCATTTGATGAGACATACCCAGGTACGATCACAGGATGACTCCGGCAAGCGCGAACCGCGCGAAGCGGAACGGCGGCGACTCCGCGGCGTCGATGACGATCGACGAGCTGGCCCAGCGGACTGGGATGACGGTGCGCAACATTCGCGCGCATCAGTCACGCGGGCTGGTGCCGGCCCCCGAGGTTCGCGGGAGGACGGGGTACTACGGCGAGGAGCACCTGACCCGGATCGAGCTGATCAAGGAGCTCCAGGCCGACGGTTTCAACCTCGAGGCGATTCGCAGGCTGCTCGAGGGCGCGGGGGGCTCGAGCAGGGAGGTGTTGGACTTCTCGCGGACCCTGCGGGCGCCGTTCGAGGACGAGGAGCCGGAGATCCTCGACGCCGAGGAGATGATGGAGCGGTGGGGCGGCCAGCTCGACTCGACGCTCATCACCCGGGCGGAGAAGCTGGGGATGATGCGCTCGCTCGGCGATGGCCGGATCGAGATCCTGAGCCCGCGTCTGCAGCGCGCCGGAACGGAGCTGGCGGAGCTGGGCGTGCCGCCGACCGCGGCGCTCGAGGTGGCGGCGAAGGTGCGCACGCACGCACGCGGGATCGCCCGCGTGTTCATCGAGCTGTTCATGGAGAGCATCTGGAAGCCCTTCAACCGAGCCGGCCGCCCGGAGGAGGAGTGGCCGAAGGTGCGCGAGGCGCTGGAGCGCCTGCGCCCGCTTGCCTCCGAGGCCATGCTCGCCATCTTCCAGGAGGTGATGAGCGAGGAGGTGGAGCAGGCGACTTCCCGCGACCTCCAGCGGACGCTACGGGAGCCGCGAAGGGAACGGACCCGGCACACCAAGCGCCGCCGTTAGCGCGGCGCCCTGCTTGGCAAGTCACTGCGTCGGAGGCAGTGCCGACGATGGGGGAGGCAGGATTCGAACCTGCGAAGGCAGAGCCATGGCGTTTACAGCGCCACCCCGTTGACCGCTTGGGTACTCCCCCGGTCCCCGTCGATTCTAATTAGGGGGCACCGACCGACCGACGTTCCAGGGCACCGCGGAGCGGGGGCCCGCTAAAGCCCCTCGCCCGCCCGGCTCACCAGCCGCGACATCACCACCTGCGAGCGGGTGCGGATCACCAGGCCGTTCTGCTGCAGGTCCATGATCAGGCGCTCCAGCGCCGCGTTGTCCTCGGTGCGGACCCGGGCGATCGCGTCCGCCTCGCCGGTGACACTCCATGCCTCGACCACCTCGGGGTGCTCGCGCAGCGTCGCCGCCACCCGGTCGAGCGTGGTCCCCGCCTGGAAGAAGAGCTCAACCAGGGCCTCGGTGTTCCAGCCCATCGCGGAGTGGTCCACCACCGCCGTGAAGCCCTCCAGAGCCCCGCTCCTCCGGAGCCGATCGATCCGTCGCTTCACCGACGGCGCCGAGCGGCTCACGCGGGAGGCGATGTCGTCGTAGGTGCGCCTCCCGTCCTCGACCAGTAGTGAAAGAATCTTGCGATCGACTGCGTCCATACGGCTAATCATTGCGCAGATCCGCACCGAATCGGGGATTGACGCGGTGAATTTGGCCCCGTACCGTTGATGACGACGCCGTTCATGACGACGCGCGGAGGAGGGAAACGCAGATGCTCACGCAGCCCAAAGTCGCCCGCATCCTGTTCGATGAGTCCCACTCCGAAGCGTGGACCATCCGCCGCGACCGCGCCCACGAGATGCAGCCGGCCCATCCGGAGGATTCCTCCTACGCGACGGCTGCCGAGCGCCTTGCCGGCCGCGACTTCGAGGTGCTGCCGAACGCCGACCGCCCGCTCACCCGAGACACGCTCGCCGGCGCGGATGTCCTCGTCATCGCCCATCCCTCCGACCCCAAGTGGGAGGTCACGGTCAGCTCGCGCCCCCCGCGCCTCACCGACGCCGAAGTCGACGCGATCGAGGAGTTCGTCTGCGGCGGCGGTGGCCTGATCGCCCTCGGCGAGACGGAGCAGGACAAGTACGGCAACAACCTCAACGACCTCCTCGCCCGCTTCGGCGTCGAGGTCGAGCACCGCACCGTGCAGGACTACCGGCACTTCCACTCCGCCCCCTCCTGGGTGCTCGCCGAGCTGCCGGGAACCCCCGACGGCATCGAGAGCGCCACCAACGGCGGAAGCCCCAAGGGCCAACCGTACGTCGACCTGCTCGCCCGCGTCGAGCGCGCCTGCTTCTACCGAACCGGGACCCTCGCCCTCCGCGACGGCGGCCGGGTGATAGCCCGGACCTTCCCCACGGCCTCGCCGCCGCGGGCCCCGCTGGCCGCCGTGGTCGAGCACGGCGCCGGGCGGGTCGTCGTGCTCGCCGACTCCGACCTCTTCGGCGACGACTGCATCGGCGAGCTCGACAACGAGCCGCTGTGGCTCAACCTGGTCTATTGGGCCGCCCAGCCGGCGTTCGCCGGCGTCGAGACGGTCACCGACTCCCCCGCCCATGCCGACCCGAGCTGGCCCGAGCTGAAGCAGGCGGTCGAGGACCTGCGCGTCACCCAGCGGCCGGACGGGTCCGTCGACACCTCCGAGCACGACCCGGCCCGCCTGACCGAGCTGGTCGAGACGATCTCCCACGCCGCCACGAGCCTCGCCCGCCACTTCCCCCACCAGACGGAGTACATCGAGGCCCTGCGCGTCGACCTGCGCTCATGGGTCGACTCGGGGTTCGCGAAGCCCGACTTCATGCGCTCGACGGAGGCCTTCCGCCCGGAGCGCGACCGCCGCGACGGGATCCAGCACCTGGTCGTCTTCCCAATGTACAAGCAGAACGCCTCGCGCGACACCTGCTTCGAGGCGTTGATCGTGCGCGTCCCGTGGCCGGACTTCGTCGCCGAGTTGGAGCGCTCCGGCTACGACAACCCCAAGTTCGTCCCGGTCAACTTCGTCGACCACACCTCCGGGTACGACTCCGAGTGCGCGGTGCTGTTCCCGGAGACCTTCTCCACCGCGGAGCGCCCGCCCAGCTACTTCGGCGGCATCTTCTGCGACCGAGAGGCCGAGCGCTTTCGCCGGATCTGCGGTCGCGCCGCCGAGCTCCTCGCCCTCAACCTCCCGCCCGACGCCGCCTGCCTCCTGACCTCTCCGGAGCTGTCGATGGACGCCTACATCGTCTGGGACCTGATCCACGACCGGACACACATGCATGGCGACCTCCCCTTCGATCCCTTCATGATCCGGCAGCGCAGCCCGTACTGGATGTACTCGCTCGAGGAGCTGCGCTGCGACCTCACGGCGTTCGGCGAGGCGGTGAAGCTCGAGCGCGACGGCTTCGCCTTCGCGCGCCACGTGCAGTACGCGATCCTCTTCGACCGCCTGTTCAGATTCCCCGTCACGGGGAACCGGGTCCGCAACTACGACGGCCTCGGCGGCCAGCTTCTGTTCGCCTTCCTCCACAAGGAGGGCTACCTGCACTGGACCGATAACCGCCTGACCTTCGACTGGGAGCGGATCGCGGACGGGGTGGGTGTCCTGCGCGATCGGGTCCAGGACCTGTATCACTCCGGGATCGATCGCTCGAAGCTCGGACAGTGGATCGCCGCCCACGACTTGGTCGCGGCCTACGTGCCTGCGGCCGACGGCTCGCGCTGGGCCGCCCAACGCCGCGACCTCCCCGAGGTGGACGAGCCGAAGGAGTTGGTGGACCTGGTGAAGGACGACGAGTTCCCGCTGAGCCTCTTCTACGTACAGCTCGCCGGCAAGCTCGAGCCGGTGCTGACTCGCCCATGAGCCGGCTCGACGGCCGGGTGATCGCGATCGCCGGGGCCGCCGGGGGCCTGGGGCCCTCGGTCGTGCGCCGGCTCGTCGACGAGGGCGCGACGATCGCGGCGACCGACATCTCACAGGATCGCCTCGACCAGCTGGGCTCCGACCTCGTGCTCTCGGATCAGCGATACGACGGCCGTTCCGTGGACCTCCTCGACGAGGAGGCAGCGCGGGACTGGGCGAATGACCTGCGCGGACGCTTCGGCCATGTGGACGGTCTGCTGCACCTGGTGGGCGGATGGCGCGGGGGCGAGCCGCTGCCTGATGCCCCGCTGTCCGACTACGAGTGGCTCCACGACCTCCTGGTCCGCACCGTCCAGCACACGACACAGGCCTTCTGGCACGCCCTGACCGCCAGCGAGCACGGGCGCTTCGTGCTCATCAGCTCCTCCCAGGCCCAGCGCCCCGACGGAACCAACGCTTCCTACGCCGCCGCCAAGGCTGCCGCCGAGAGCTGGACGCTCGCCCTCGCCGACTCCTTCAAGGACACCTCTGCGACCGCCAACGTGGTCGTCGTCAACGCGATCCTCACGCCGTCGATGCGCGCCGAGAATCCCGACAAGCCGTTCCGCACCTTCACCACCGTCGAGGAGATCGCCGAGGCGATCTGCTTCGTCTGCAGCGACGCCGCCGTAAAGATGAACGGCCAGCGGCTATCACTCCATCCGTGAGCGACCGCCACCCGCGAGGGTTCGCCAGCGACAACAACTCCGGCGCCCATCCCGAGGTCGTCGCTGCGATCGCGGCGGCCAACGAAGGGCACGTGGTCGCCTACGGCGACGACGACTACACCGCCGCCACCCGGGACCGCTTCCGCCACCACTTCGGCGAGCGGGCGGAGCCCTTCATCGTCTTCAACGGCAGCGGCGCCAACGTCGCCGCCATCGACGCCCTCACCAGGCCTTATGAGGGCGTCATCTGCACCGAGGTCGCCCACATGCACGTCGACGAGTGCGGCGCGCCCGAGCGGCTGGCTGGCGCCAAGCTGCTCGCGGTGCCGACCGAGGACGGCAAGCTGACCCCGAGCGACGTTCGCCGCTGGGAGGAGGGCCGAGGCGACGAGCACCGCGTACAGCCCCGGGTGGTCTCGATCACGCAGGCCACCGAGCTCGGCACCGTCTACACGCCCGACGAGACCCGCGCGATCGCCGACACCACCCACGAGCTCGGGATGTACCTGCACGTCGACGGCGCCCGGCTCGCCAACGCCGCGGCGTCGCTCGAAGCGCCGTTGCGCGCCCTCACCACCGATCTCGGCGTCGACGTCCTCTCCTTTGGCGGCACCAAGAACGGGCTCCTGCTGGGCGACGCGGTCGTCTTCCTGCGCCCGGAGCTGGCGGAGGCCTTTCGGTTCACCCGCAAGCAGCTCGGCCAGCTCGCCTCGAAGATGCGGTTCCTCGCCGTCCAGTTCGACGCCCTCCTCGGCGGCGACCTGTGGCGCGCCAACGCCTCCCACGCGAATGCGATGGCGCGGCGGCTGGCCGATGCGGTCTCAAAGCTCGACGGGGCCCGGATCGCCTACCCGGTGGAGGCGAACGGCGTCTTCCTCAGCATCCCGGCGGGGGCGATCGAACGACTGCGCGACGCGCTGCCAGCCTCGCTGCCGTTCTACGTCTGGGACGAGGCCGCCGGCACGATCCGCCTGATGTGCTCGTGGGACACCACCGACGACGACGTCGACGGCCTCGCGACGGCGCTCGCCGAGGCGCTCTAGCCGTGTCCCCGGACAATCTCGAGGTCCAGCGCCGCGGCTACGAGCACTTCCTCGCCAGGGCTGATGGCCGGAGCGTCGCCCCACAGGAGGAGGCCCGCCGCGGCGCTATCGTGAAGCCCCCGCCCGGATAGCTCAGTTGGTAGAGCACCTCCATGGTAAGGAGGGGGTCGTCGGTTCGAGTCCGACTCCGGGCTTACGTCCGGGGGATCGCGTTGGACCCGGCGAGGACAATCAGCCCCGTCCTCGAACTTCGGCGAGTTGTGTCCGTCCACCGGACACGCGGGGACGCAGTTTCGGTCGCGCCCCGGGCCTGGTTAGCCTATCCGGCCCATGGACTTCTCACTAACCGATGCCCAAAGCGATTTCGTCGACGCGATCCGCGACTTCTGCCGCCGGGAATGCGGCACCCAGGAGCAGCGCGAGGAGCTGACCAACGGCCACACCGAGGCCCACAACGACGGCCTCTACCGCAAGATCGCCGCGCTCGGCTGGCTTGGGGTCACGATCCCCGAGGAACACGGGGGCTCGGGGGGCGGAATGCTCGACGCCTGCCTCTTCATGGAGGAGACCTCGCGGGGTCTGGCCCCGGTCGGCGGCTACGCCACGACGCTCATCGTTGCCGGCGCGACGCAGCGCTTCGGCACCGACGAGCAGAAGAGCGACGTGCTCGGCGGGATCGCCGGCGGGGACGTCGAGGCGATCGCGATGACCGAGCCCGAGGCCGGCTCGGACGTGGGCTCGCTGAAGACCACCGCCGAGCGGGTCAACGGCGGGTTCGTGCTTCGCGGGCAGAAGGTCTTCTGCTCGAACGCCCGCATCGCTCGCCACATCCTGGTCGTCTGCCGGACTACCAAGGCCGACGACAAGCACCAGGGCCTGTCCATGATCTGGGTCCCCGCCGACGCGCCGAACCTCCGCATCGACCCGATCGACACGATGGGCGGCCGCGAGACCGCCCAGCTGTACCTGGACGACGTGGAGGCGCCGGAGGACGCCCTGTTGGGAGAGCCCGATCAAGGCTGGACCCAGTTGATGGCCGGGCTCAACGTCGAGCGCCTGATCCTCGCCGCGACCATGCTCGGGATCGGGCAGCGGGCCTTCGACGATGTCCTCGCCTACGTCAAGGAGCGCCGCCAGTTCGGGCGTCCAATCGGCTCGTTCCAGGCCCTCCAGCACCGGCTCGCCGATCTCGCGACGGAGCTGGAGGCGGCCCGGCTGATGACCTACTGGGTCGCCTCAAAGGTCGACGCCGATCCCGATCGGATGTTGCCCCGCGAGGCCTCGATGGTGAAGCTCCTGGTCACCGAGACGGCGCAGAAGGCCGCGCTCGAGGGGATGCAGATGATGGGCGGCTACGGCTACTCGTCGGAGTACGACATGGAGCGCCTCGTCCGCGCCACGCTCGTCTCGACCATTTACGGCGGGACGTCCGAGATCCAGCGCAACATCATCGCCAAGACGCTGGGCCTCTGAGCGAAACGCGCGGCCGCTGAGCGCTCTCCGCCCGGCTGGTTCGGGGGCGCTATCCTTCGCCCACCTCGCGCCCCCTCGCCGCAAGCGAGGGGCCGGGTCTTTTTTCTGAGGGTGGAGGCCGTCCCCGTGAAGCGCCGACCGCCCGGACCGAAGAGGGGAAGTACCACTAGCCAATGGCCCGCGGAGAAGTCCGAATCGCCGTCACGCTCGCCTGCGAGGAGTGCAAGCGACGCAACTACCAGACCAACAAGTCGCGTCGCAACACTCCCGATCGGATCGAGCTGCGCAAGTACTGCCACTGGTGTGGCCACCACACCCCCCACAAGGAGACGCGCTGAGCGAGGGCCGAAGTAACCGTGGCGAAGACCAGAGCGCAGCGAAAGGCGGAGCGGCGGAAGCGCGAGGAGCGGGCTGCCCGCGAGGCCGAGCGATCGCGCGACGCCGACAGTCGCGCGCAAGAGCGCACCCAGGTCCCGGAGAGCGCCTACGAGGTGGAGGCACAGCTCGCCGAGGAGGGCGCCAACCTGGACGAGCTGACGGGCGCCCCGGGCGACGGCTCGCCGCCAGCGGCCGAGCCGCCCGCCGAGGCGCCGCGCCGCCAAGCGCCTGCGCCATCGCGGGCGGACGTGGGAGTGCCGGCCGAGGAGGAGGGCGCGGACACGATCAGCCGCCGCCAGCGCCGCCGCGAGGAGCGCGATCGTCAGAAGCGTGCCAAGGAGTCCGAGAAGCGTCGGCGGGCCCCGGCGGAACCGCAGGAGCGCCAGCGCGGCGTCGTGATCGGCTTCCTGGCCTCCTGCTGGGCCGAGCTGAAGCGCGTCCAATGGCCCGACCGCGAGACCCTGATCCAGGCCTCGGCGGTCACCTTGCTGTTCATCGCGGTCGCTGCCGCATACCTGGGAGCCCTCGACGCGGCCTTCAACTGGCTGGTCCAGCGGGTCCTGTAGCGCTCGGCGCCGTCATCGCGTCGTCGGGCTTCCAACCGAGAATCGAGAACTGAGCCGAATGTTCCGCTGGTACGTCATCAACACATACTCCGGGCACGAGAACAAGGTCAAGCACAACCTCGAGCACCGGATCGAGACGATGGGCGAGCGCCAGCGCGTGCGCCAGGTCGTCGTCCCCACAGAGCAGATCTCCGAGCTGAAGGACGGCCAGCGGGTGCAAGTGGAGAAGCGCACGATGCCGGGCTACGTACTGGTGCAGATGGAGATGAGCGACGACGCCTGGAACCTGGTCAAGAACACCCCCGGCGTGACCGGCTTCGTCGGCTCCCGCAACAAGCCGATTCCGCTGTCCCAGCCCGAGGTCGACCGGCTCCTGCACCGCGAGACCGCCGAGCGCCCGCGAAGCCGAGCGCAGTTCACGGTGGGGGAGACGGTCAAGGTGATCTCCGGGCCGCTGTCCGACTTCTCCGGCGAGATCGCCGAGATCAACGAGGATGCGGCGAAGCTAAAGGTGCTGGTCTCGATCTTCGGCCGTGAGACTCCGGTCGAGGTCGGCTACGACCAGGTCAAGAAGATCTAGGAGATCTTCTGGTCACGGTGAGGGGCCCTAGCCCCGAAAGCAGCATGTGAGGATGCCGAAGGCATCCGCAAGGCATTCAACGGAGCTCGACAACCCCTAAGCTCAGCAACCGATGGCGAAGAAGGTCCTCACGATGATCAAGCTCCAAATCCCGGCCGGCGCTGCCAACCCAGCGCCCCCGGTTGGCCCCGCGCTGGGCCAGCACGGCGTCAACATCATGGAGTTCTGCAAGGCGTTCAACGCCGAGACGCAGCAGGACGCCGGCACGATCATCCCGGTGGAGATCACCGTCTTCGAGGACCGCTCGTTCGAGTTCATCACCAAGACGCCGCCGGCGGCGGTTCTGATCAAGGAGGCCGCGGGCCTCGAGAAGGGCTCGGGTGAGCCCCACCGCGAGAAGGTCGGCCGGATCAGCGCCGCGCAGGTGCGTCAGATCGCGGAGCGCAAGATGCCCGACCTGAACGCCAATGATCTCGACGCGGCCTCCAGGATCATCGCCGGCACCGCCCGCTCGATGGGCGTCGACGTCGAGGGGGAGCTGTAGTGAGCGGCCATCATCGCGGCAAGCGCTACCGCGCCGGCTACGAGCAGGTCGATCGCGGCCACCACTACGCCCCGGCCGAGGCCGTCGGGCTGATCAAGCGGACGGCGACCACGAAGTTCGACGAGACGGTCGAGGTGCACCTGCGCCTCGGCGTCAACGTACGCCACGCGGAGGAGCAGCTGCGCGGCACGCTCGCGCTCCCGCACGGCCTCGGCAAAGAGGTCTCCGTGGCGGTGTTCGCCGAGGGCGACGCGGCGAAGGCCGCGACCGAGGCGGGCGCCGACCACGTCGGCGCCCAGGACCTCGCCGATCGCGTCAACGACGGCTGGACCGACTTCGACGTCGCCATCGCGACGCCCGACCTGATGGGCCCGGTGGTCTCGAAGCTCGGGCGGATCCTCGGCCCGCAGGGCAAGATGCCGAACCCCAAGGTGGGGACGGTCACCAACGACATCGCGAAGGCTGTGGGCGAGGCGAAGGCGGGGAAGGTGGAGTACCGCACCGATCGTCAGGCGGTCGTGCACCTGACGATCGGCAAGGCAAGCTTCGACGAGCGGGCGCTGCTCGAGAACTACGCCGCGGTGGTGGAGGAGATCGTCCGCGCGAGGCCCGCCGCCGCCAAGGGCCGCTACCTCCTCTCGATCACCCTGGCGACCACGATGGGCCCGGGCATCCGGGTGGACGCCTCCCGCACCCGAGAGGCCGAGATCCTGGTCGGCGCGGGGAACGGCGACGCCACCGTCGAGGAGAGCGAGGAGACGCCGGCGGAGGCGCCTGCGTAGAATCGGCTCTCCAAGCGAACCTGCCGAAGACCGCCGGCGGAGCTGACCCGATCAGCCCGGAAGACCGGCGCAGGCGAGGCCTCGAGTCGATGCTCCGAGCCCGCCTGCGTGCGGGCTCTTTTTGCGGGGACGCCCGAGCCGGCGAGGACACGGACTTGAACAAGGAAGAAAAGGCAGCGCTGGTAGACGAGATCGCCGACCGCCTCGGCGATGCGAGCGCGATCTTCGCGGTCGACTACCGAGGCATCAGCGTCCCCCAGGCCGCCGAGCTCCGCTCGCAGCTCTCGGAGGCGGATGCCACCTTCCGCGTGGTGAAGAACAGGCTCGCGAAGCGTGCGGTGGAGCGCGCCGGCACCCCCGAGCTGGATTCGCTGCTGGTCGGCCCGACGGCGCTCACATTCATCAAGGGCGACGCCGTAGTGGCCGCGAAGGCGATCTCGACCTTCGGCCGCCAGAACGAGATCCTCGAATACAAGGGCGGCCTGATGGATGGGGCCCCGCTCGACCCCGACCAGTTCAGCGTGATCGCCAGGCTTCCGGGCCTGGACGTGCTTCGCGGCCAGCTCGTCGGGGTCGCCGCGAGCCCGCTGACCGGCCTGACCCGCGGCTTGGCATCGATGGTCTCGGGCCTCGCCGTTGCATTGGGCGAGATCCGGGACAAGGGGCTCGTCAAGGGGGAGGCCGAGGCGCCAGCCGAATCCCCGGCCGAAGCAGCTCCCGAAGGCGAGGCGCCAGCCGAATCCGCGGCCGAGGCAGCTCCCGAAGCCGAGGAGCCGGCCGAAGCGGCCGCGGATGAGCCCTCCGGGGACGCCGAGGACGCTGCTGGTGAGGAGGAGCCCGCCGGCGCCGAGGAGTCCGGCGAGGCCGAGGGTGACGGCGTCGAGGTTCCCGAGACCGAGGCTGAGGCACCCTCTGACGGCGAGGGGTCGGATGAGGATTCAAGTGGCGAATGACGGATCTTGCGGCTTCCTCGCGCCGCGCCGACGCGTTTGTCTCACTATCCGAGACTTTCGCGTCGCCCTATCTCTACCCAGCTAAATTGCGAACAACGACCCAAGGAAGCGAGACATGGCAAACGTAACCACCGAGGAGTGGATCGAGGAGCTGAAGGGCATCTCGGTGCTCGAGCTCTCGGAGCGAATCAAGGCGTTGGAGGAGGAGTTCGGCGTGTCAGCGACAGCGGTTGCCGCCGCCGCGCCCGCCGCTGGCGCCGACGGCGACGGCGCCGCCGAGGAGGAGTCGGCCACGGTCGACGTCATCCTCACCGGTCCGGGCGAGAAGAAGATTCAGGTCATCAAGGCGGTGCGTGCCGCCACGGGGCTTGGCCTGAAGGAGGCCAAGGCGCTCGTCGACGGCGCGCCGAAGGCCGTCAAGGAGGGCATCGACCGCGAGGAGGCCGAGAAGCTCAAGGGCGAGCTCGAGGAGGCCGGCGGCGAGGTCGAGGTCAAGTAGCGGCGTGCGGCGCCCCCGCGGCTCTGTCAGCCCGATGACGGCGCTCTGGCCTGCTAGGCTTGCCTGAGCGTGCGTGGTTGTGGTATTTTGCGGGGTCGCGCGCCGGTGAGCCTGCTAGCCCGAATCTACTCGCGCGGATTCGCTTCCCCCGACCATCTGAGGAGTCGCCCAGTTGGCCAGATCTCATGCTGCCCCTGTCACCCGGAGGACATTTTCCCGTCTCGAGAACCCGCTTGAAGTTCCACACCTGATCGACATTCAGCGGATCTCCTTCGAGCACCTGACCGATCCGAAGGAGGGCCTGCTCAGGGAGACGATCGACGACATCTCGCCGATCGAGGACTACACCGGCAATCTGGCGATTGTCTTCGGTGAATTCAAGTTCGAGGAGCCCACGCACTCGGTCGCCGAGTGCCGGGAGAAGGACATCACCTACTCGCGGCCGCTGAACGTCACGGTGGCGTTCCAGAACCGCGAGACGGGTGAGATCCGCGAGCAGACCGTCTTCATGGGGGACTTCCCGTGGATGACGGAGCGCGGCACCTTCATCATCAACGGCACCGAGCGTGTCGTCGTCACGCAGCTCGTCCGGTCCCCCGGCGCGTACGTCATGGAGCCGAAGGACCGCGAGAAGCAGGTCTTCATCGCCAACCTGATGCCGGCCCGCGGCTCCTGGCTCGAGCTCGAGATCGACAAGAAGGGGCGGGTCTACGCCCGCATCGACCGCAAGCGCAAGCTCCCGGTCACGGTCCTGCTGCGCGCGATGGGCTTCGTCACGGACGAGGAGATCCTCGAGCTGTTCGACAACTCGGTCTACGTCCGCCAAACGATCGAGGCGGACACCGAGCCGACGAAGACCGAGGAGGGCGCGCTGGTCGAGCTGTTCAAGAAGCAGCGGCCGGGCGAGCCGCCGTCGGTCGACGCGGCCCGAGCGCTGATGGAGCAGCTGTTCTTCGACCCGAAGCGCTACGACCTCACCCGGGTCGGCCGCTACAAGCTGAACGCCCGCCTCGACCTCGACGTCGATCTGGACACGCGCGTCCTGACCAAGGACGACATCGTCGCCCTGATCCGCGAGCTGATCACGATCCCCAAGCTGCTCGGGATCCCTGAGGAGATCGACGAGGAGAACCCGATCAAGGACTACGCCGCGGAGGCCCAGACCTACCCGCGCGATCCCATCAACGACCACCTGGACGAGTACGAGCACTTCGGCAATCGGCGCCTGCGCACGGTGGGCGAGCTGATCCAGGACGCGTTCCGCGTCGGGCTCTACCGGATGGAGCGGGTCGTCCGCGAGCGCCTCACCACCGAGGACTCGGACGCGATCACGCCGCAGACGATCATCAACATCCGGCCCGTCGTCGCGGCGCAGAAGGAGTTCTTCGGCTCCTCGCAGCTGTCGCAGTTCATGGACCAGACGAACTCGCTCGCCGGGCTGACCCACCGGCGGCGGCTCTCAGCGCTGGGCGCTGGAGGGCTGACTCGCGAGCGGGCCCCGATCGAGGTCCGCGACGTCCACCCGACCCACTACGGCCGCATGTGCCCGATCGAGACTCCGGAGGGCCCGAACATCGGCCTCATCGGCTCGCTCTCCTCCTACGCACAGGTCTCCGAGCACGGCTTTGTGACCACCCCGTACCGCGTGGTCAAGGACGGCGTGGTCACCAACAAGATCGTCAACCTCGACGCGACGCAGGAGGAGGAGCAGACGATCGCGCAGGCGAACGCCGAGGTCGACCCGAAGACCAAGCGGCTCAAGGGGCCGCAGGTGATCTGCCGCTCGGCCGACGGCGAGCTGGTTTCGGTCTCGCCGAAGCAAGTGGACCTGATGGACGTCTCGCCGACCCAGATCTGGTCGGTGGCCACGGCGCTCATCCCCTTCCTGGAGCACGACGACGCCAACCGCGCGCTCATGGGCTCCAACATGCAGCGCCAGGCTGTGCCGCTGCTGAAGCCCGAGGCCCCCCTGGTGGGCACGGGCATGGAGCGGCGCGCCGCGATCGACACCGGCGACGTCGTGCTCGCCGAAAGCGACGGCGAGGTGAACTACGTCGACGCCGAGCGGGTGGTCGTCACCCACGGCTCCAAGAAGGACGATTACGAGCTGCTGAAGCACATGCGCTCCAACCAGGGGACGATCATCCATCAGCGCCCGATCGTCTCCGTCGGCGACAGTGTCAAGGCCGGCGACGTGCTGGCCGACGGCTCCTCGACCGCCGGCGGCGAGATCGCGCTCGGCAAGAACGCGGTGGTCGCCTTCATGTCCTGGGAGGGCTACAACTTCGAGGACGCGATCATCATCTCCCAGCGCCTGGTCAAGGACGACGAGCTGACCTCGATCCACATCGAGGAGTACGAGATCGACGCCCGCACGACCAAGCTCGGCGACGAGGAGATCACCCGCGACATCCCGAACCGCTCCGAGGAGAGCCTGCGGAATCTCGACGAGCGGGGAATCGTCCGGATCGGCGCCGAGGTCGCCTCGGGCGACCTGCTGGTCGGCAAGGTCACCCCGAAGGGCGAGACCGAGCTGACCGCCGAGGAGAAGCTGATCCGCGCGATCTTCAAGGAGAAGGCGCGCGAGGTCCGCGATACCTCCCTCAAGGTGCCGCACGGAGAGGGCGGCGTGGTGATCGACGTGCTCACCTTCGACCGCGACGCTGGCGACGACCTGCCGCCTGGAGTCAACAACCTGGTCCGCGTGTACGTCGCGACCAAGCGCAAGATCGCGGAGGGCGACAAGCTCGCCGGCCGCCACGGCAACAAGGGCGTGATCTCGCGGATCGTGCCGCAGGAGGACATGCCCTTCCTCGAGGACGGAACGCCGGTCGACGTAATCCTGAACCCGCTCGGCGTGCCGAGCCGGATGAACATCGGCCAGATCCTCGAGACCCACATCGGGTGGGCCGCTGCCAACGGCTGGTACGACGACGGCACCCAGGCCTACAAGGAGGCGCAGCGAAACGGCGACCGCGTCTACGTCGCCTCGCCGGTCTTCGACGGCGCCACGCTGGAGGACGTCGACGAGGCTCTCGTGCGTTGGCAGGACGAGCACGCCGAGCGCGGCATCGACCTCGCGATCGACAAGACCAGCCGTGAGGGGACCCAAGCCTACGGGACGACGCGGCTGTTCAACGGCCGCACCGGCGAGCCCTACGAGAACCGCGTCACCGTCGGCAACATGTACATCCTCAAGCTCCTCCACTTGGTCGACGACAAGATCCACGCCCGCTCGACCGGCCCGTACTCGCTCGTCACCCAGCAGCCGCTGGGCGGCAAGGCGCAGTTCGGCGGGCAGCGCTTCGGCGAGATGGAGGTCTGGGCTCTCGAGGCCTACGGCGCCGCCTACACGCTCCAGGAGATGCTCACGGTGAAGTCCGACGACACGGTCGGACGCGTGAAGGCGTACGAGTCGATCGTCAAGTCCGAGAACATCCCGGAGCCGTCGGTTCCGGAGTCGTTCAAGGTCCTGCTCAAGGAGATCCAGAGCCTGGGGCTAGACGTCAACCTGGTCGCCGAGGAGGGGGCCGTCGAGCTCGGCGAGGAGGACGACGAGCTCCTGCGCGCGGCCGAGGAGCTCGGCATCGACCTGTCCGGCGTGCGTGCGGAGAGCGGCGGTGCCGATGGCGGCGGCGACGGAGCCGCCGACGAGCGCGAGGAGCAAGTGGTCGCCGAGGGCGAGGCGGGGAGCACGAACGGCGCCAGCGCCGAGGAGGAGACGAAGGTAGAGGAGTAGCCGCGCTCATCGGACGAGCGGCAATCTGAGCAAGAGCAACAGACGACGGAAGAAACCAGAGGGGAATGGACATCAACAACTTCGACGCCATCGAGATCGGCCTCGCCTCCAGCAAGAAGATCAGGAGCTGGAGCCACGGCGAGGTGACGAAGCCGGAGACGATCAACTACCGGACGCTGAAGCCCGAGAAGGACGGGCTGTTCTGCGAGCGCATCTTCGGTCCGACCAAGGACTGGGAGTGCTACTGCGGCAAGTACAAGCGGGTTCGCTACAAGGGGATCGTCTGCGAGCGCTGCGGCGTGGAGGTGACCCGCTCCAAGGTTCGACGCGAGCGCATGGGGCACATCGATCTCGCGGCCCCCGTCTCCCACATCTGGTTCTTCAAGGGCGTGCCCAGCCGGATCGGCTACCTCATCGACATGCCTCCGAAGGAGCTCGAGAAGGTTCTCTACTTCGCGGCTTCGATCGTCACCTGGATCGACGAGGAGGCCCGCGCAAAGGACCTGCCGAAGCTCGAGAAGGAGGTCAAGAAGGTCCTTGACTCCTACACCGCCGAGCGCGAGCAGCGCACCCAGCAGCTCAACGAGTCCCTCGAGCGCCGCATCGCCTGGCTCCAGGACGAGGGCGGCAAGGAGGGGTTCGACGAGGAGGACGAGCTGTGGGCCGACGGGCTCGGGGTCAACCCGAAGAAGCTCGACGAGTCCGAGCGCACCAAGCTGATCAAGGACACCCGCAAGGCGCTGGAGGCTGAGATCTCCGACACGGAGGCCTACCTCGAGGACGCCACCGAGCGGATGGAGGAGGTCTGGAAGACCTTCCAGGAGATGAAGGTCAAGGACGTGATCAACGACGAGGCGGTGTTCCGCGACCTGAAGGACCGCTTCGGCTCCCCGTTCGGCTGGGGCGAGTACTTTCGTGGCGGCATGGGCGCTGAGTCCGTGCGCGACCTGCTCGACCAGGTCGACTTGGAGGCCGAGTGCGAGGAGCTCGAGCAGACCATCAACTCCTCGAAGGGCCAGAAGCAGGCCCGCGCCGTGAAGCGGCTCAAGGTCGCGTCGGCCTTCCTCCACTCCACCAACCGCCCGGACTGGATGGTCCTCGACTGCGTGCCCGTGATCCCGCCCGAGCTGCGTCCCATGGTCCAGCTCGATGGCGGGCGGTTCGCCACCTCCGACCTCAACGACCTGTACCGGCGGGTGATCAACCGCAACAACCGGCTCAAGCGCCTGCTCGACCTCGGCGCGCCCGAGATCATCGTCAACAACGAGAAGCGGATGCTGCAGGAGGCGGTCGACGCCCTGTTCGACAACGGCCGCCGCGGCCGCCCCGTGACCGGCCCCGGCAACCGGGCGCTGAAGTCGCTCTCCGACATGCTCAAGGGCAAGCAGGGACGGTTCCGCCAGAACCTGCTCGGGAAGCGGGTCGACTACTCGGGCCGCTCCGTGATCGTCTCCGGCCCAAGCCTGAAGCTGCACCAGTGCGGGCTGCCGAAGCTGATGGCCCTCGAGCTGTTCAAGCCGTTCATCATGGCCCGGCTGGTCGAGCGCAAGGCCGTCCAGAACATCAAGGCGGCCAAGAAGATGGTCGACTCGATGATCCCCGAGGTGTGGGACGTCCTCGAAGAGGTGATCAGCGAGCACCCGGTGCTGCTCAACCGTGCGCCGACGCTCCACCGCCTCGGCATCCAGGCTTTCGAGCCGGTGCTGGTCGAGGGCAAGGCGATCCAGATCCACCCCCTGGTCTGCCACGCGTTCAACGCGGACTTCGATGGCGACCAGATGGCGGTCCACGTGCCTCTGAGCGCGGAGGCCCAGGCCGAGGCGCGGATCCTGATGCTGTCCTCGAACAACATCCTCTCGCCGGCGCACGGCGCGCCGCTGGCGACGCCTACCCAGGACATGGTGCTGGGCATCTACTACCTGACCTATGCCCACGCCCCGACCGATCAGGTGGACGTCTCCAAGCTCAAGCGCAAGCCGCATCCGTTCCGGACCGCTCAGGAGGCAGAGCTCTCGTACGAGAGCGGGCTCGTCGACCTGCACGACTGGGCCGAGTACCGGCGTGCCGGCCACGAGCACTTCCTGACCACGGTCGGGCGGATCATCTTCAACGACAACATTGAGCGGGCTCTCTCGACCGCGCTGGGGGACGAGTACGACGCCGAGCGGTTCGAGTTCGTCAACCACACGCTGAAGAAGAAGGGCGTCAACGAGATGGTCTCCGACCTCGTCGAAGCCTACGGGGCGCCTGCGGTGGCGCAGGTCCTCGACGCCTTCAAGGACCTGGGCTTCCACTACGCGAGCCAGGCCGGCATCACGATCTCCAAGAACGACATCGTCTCGCCTCCCAACAAGGGGGAGATCCTCGACCGCTACGAGCAGCAGGCACAGGAGATCCAGGGCCAGTACGAAGAGGGCTACATCACGGCCGAAGAGCGCAAGGACTCCGTGACCGAGCGCTGGGACAAGGCGACGGAAGAGGTTGCCAAGGCGATGGAGGACAACCTCGACGAGCTGAACCCAATCTTCATGATGGCCAACTCAGGCGCCCGCGGATCCTTCAAGCAGATCCGGCAGCTGGCCGGCATGCGCGGCCTGATGGCCAACCCGAAGGGCGAGATCATCGAGCGGCCGATCAAGGCCAACTTCATGGAGGGCCTGTCGGTGCTCGAGTACTTCATCTCGACCCACGGCGCCCGCAAGGGCCTGGCCGACACGGCGCTTCGGACCGCCGACTCCGGCTATCTCACGCGGCGCCTCGTCGACGTCGCCCAGGACGTGATCGTCCGCGCCGACGACTGCAAGACCAAGGAGTTCGTGGAGATGCCCCTCCGCGGCGACGACGGCCGCCTGAACGAGAACCTCATGGGGCGGGTCGCGGCGAAGAAGTTCGCGACCAAGCGCGGCCGTGAGCTCGTGAAGCGCGGCCAGGTCATCGACATGCCGGAGCTGGAGGCCATGCTCGAGGCCTACAGCGACGAGGAGGTCGGCATCCCGGTCCGCTCGGTGCTCAAGTGCGAGCTCGAGTCGGGCGTATGCCAGAGCTGCTACGGGCGGGCGATGGCGACCAGTGACCTCGTCGAGATTGGCGACGCGGTGGGGATCATCGCGGCGCAGTCGATCGGCGAGCCGGGCACCCAGCTCACCATGCGCACGTTCCACACCGGAGGCGTCGCCGGCCACGACATCACGCAGGGCCTGCCCCGCGTCGTCGAGCTGTTCGAGGCGAGGAAGCCCAAGGGGCTAGCGCAGATGGCACGGGCGGACGGCAAGGTCGCGGTCGAGGAGACCGACAAGGCGGTCAAGGTGATCATCACCGACTCCAAGGGCGAGGACGAGTCGTACTCGTTCCCCGCTCGGACGCGGCTCAATGTCAAGCACGGCGACCGGATCGAGGCCGGCACCCAGCTCAACGAGGGCTCGCTGTATCCCGCGGAGCTCCTGGAGATCCGCGGGCGCACCGAGACCGAGCTCTACCTGGTGGGCGAGGTCCAGAAGGTCTACAAGGCCCAGGGCGTCGACATCAACGACAAGCACATCGAGTTGATCGTGCGCCAGATGATGAAGAAGATCAGGGTGGAGTCGAAGGGCTCGACGACGCTGTTGCCCGGGGCGCTCGAGGACCGCCACCGCCTCAAGCGGCTGAACAAGAAGGTGAAGGACGACGGCGGCACGGCGGCGAAGGCCGAGGAGGTGATCCTCGGGATCACCAAGGCATCGCTGGCCACGGAGTCGTTCCTCTCCGCGGCCTCCTTCCAGGAGACCACCAAGGTGCTCACCGATGCCGCCCTCGAGGGCAAGCGCGACCGCCTGGTGGGCTTGAAGGAGAACGTGATCATCGGCAAGCTGATCCCCGCGGCCACGGGCCTGAAGCACTACCGCTCGCTCGAGATCGAGCCGGTGGAGCCGGCGCAGCGGCCCGAGGAGGACCTGCTCGACGAGGAGGAGCTCGCCGCCGAGCTGGGCCTCTCCGAGGACGGCGAGGAGGTCACCGAGCTCGAGGGCTTCGGCCCCTCGTTCGCCGAGGAGCTCGAGGAGCTCGCCCAGGAGATCGAGACGACCGACGGGGAAGGCGAGTAGGGCGCCGGTCTCCGCGGGGCGTGCTCGTCCGCCGCGGGCGGGCGCTGGTTCGCCTCGGCAGCTAGGCGGGCTCGGTGCTGCTCGGCTGTGCCGAGCCCCGGCCATGTGCCGTCGCGGCGCGCACCGGCGCTGGCGGCGTCAGCACGCGAAAGCGGCCGGCCGGGGGGCAGCTGGGCAGCGGCTGCGCGTCCGGGGCATGGGGTCCGCGGCGTGGCCCGCGTGGGCGGCGGGGGCGCCGGTGGCCGTGGCGCAGGACGTCATCCTCGTTCGCCGGAGGCGCTTCCTCCGTCTCGGGCGTCTGGCGGATCGCCCACCAGACGAGGTAAAGCAGGCCCGCGATCGGGATCTTCAGGATCACCGCGAGGAAGAAGATCGGCCAGAATCCCTCCACCGGTCACGCAGTGTATCCCGCGCGGACCCAGCTCAACAACGCCTCCACGTGGGCTTCGGTGAGGCCAACGGCGGCGTCAGTGTGGACCAGGAGCGTCGGGGCCTCACGCATGGCGGCCCAGTCCTCGCAGCTTGGATCGATGCAGTCGTCAACCCAGGCGAGCGGCCGGTCGCCCGCGTAGCGATCGATGGGGTCGATCTTCCAGTGGGCCGTCCCAAAGCTCGCGTGTCCGTCGAAGGTGAGGAAGGGAAGGTCCTCGGGCAGCCCGAGGATCTCAGGGAGTCGATCGTTGGCCCGCTCCTCCCAGCCGGTCGCCCAGACGATCTCGTAGGACTCCGCCAGGCGGCGCACTCGGCCCCCGATCTCGTTCGGGATGCAGTGGGCCATCCCGTCGATCAGATGAAAGCGCCCGGGGAGGTCCCCGAGGGCGCCCTCGAAGCCGAACAGGCTGATCACGCCGTCGACGTCCAGGGCGAGTATGGGCCGGTCGTTCGCGGAGATCTTCTCAGCGTACCGAGGCCGATCGCTAAGATCCCGCGTCCGTGCCGACCACGAGTCAGCTGATCAAAGGGGGACGAAAGCGCCCCACCAAGAAGGTCGCAACTCCGGGCCTGAAGTCGGGCCAGGGGCGCAAGCGACGGATCGCCGCGCCCCAGCGGCGAGGGGTTTGCACGCGCGTTTACACGACCACCCCGAAGAAGCCGAACTCGGCGCTGCGCAAGGTCGCGCGCGTGCGGCTGACGAACGGGATGGAGGTCACCTGCTACATCCCCGGCGAGGGCCACAACCTCCAGGAGCACTCCGTGGTGCTCGTGCGGGGCGGCCGAGTGAAGGACCTGCCGGGCGTCCGCTACAAGGTCGTTCGCGGCACGCTCGACGCGTCAGGGGTCTCCGACCGCAAGCAGTCGCGCTCCCAGTACGGAGTCAAGCGATGAACGGGCCTTCCTGATGCCACGCCGGGCACGCGCGCCGATCCGCCCGGTAGAGCCGGACGCCATGCACCGGAGCCGGCTCGTGCAGCAGGTCATCAACAAGGTCATGTCCGACGGCAAGAAGTCGATCGCCGAGCAGATCGTCTACGACGCCCTCGCGGTGGTGGGTGAGCGCACCAACCGGCCGCCGGTCGAGGTGCTCGATGAGGCGGTCAAGGAGTTGACCCCGGTTCTCGAGGTCCGCTCCCGCCGCGTTGGCGGCGCCACGTACCAGGTACCGGTCGAGGTCCAGGCGCGCCGGGCTCGCACCCTGGCAGTTCGCTGGCTCGTCCAGTTCGCCCGCGGGAGGCGCGAGAAGTCGATGGCGGAGCGCCTCGCGAACGAGATCCAGGACGCGACCCGACAGCAGGGCGGGGCGTGGAAGCGCAAGGACGACATCTACCGGATGGCACAGGCCAACAAGGCCTTCGCCCACTACCGCTGGTAAAGCGGCCGCTGCAAACCGTCGCATCTCCGCGTCCTCGGCCTCGCGTCTTGCTCACGTACGTTCGAAGTACGCTGGCTTCGCCGCTCGGCCTGCGTCCTTGAGCTGCTCGATTTTCGCGGCCGCGTCTGAGCCCAGGGCTCGCTTGCCTGTGCGTTCTAATCCGCCCTGGTTCTCGCTTCCTGAGCTCGCCTCTTCTTGGAACCCTGCCCGGGCCCCCCGTGCCACCGTGGTCGCAGGGCCCGCAGCTGCAGGGAGTTGAGCATGGCGAGGGCCGCGCCGCTCAGGGTCAGGGCTACGGCGCCGACCATCTCCAGCCAGAAGCCGGCCTCGGGCACCGCCTTGGCGTCGATACCCAGGTCCGCCAGGTCGCAGACGCCCGAGATGCTGCCGACGTCGTTGGCCTTTGGCAGGTCGACGATTCCGAACAGGAGCAGCGCCAGGAGCCCGGCGATCGGGACGGCCACCGCCGCGGGCCTCGAGGCGCCGAGTACGGCGACGATCACGGCCAGAATCGCGAACGCCGCGAGCACGGCGAGCGCGTAGTGATGCCGCTCCGCCGCCTCCAGGTTGCACAGCGACGCGCCATTGCCCTGGGCGCCGGCGACGAGCTGGAAGGTGGTCATGCGCTCGGACACCCCCAGGATCACGGCGGAGACCACGCACGCCAACGGCAGCAGGCGAACGAGGCCGCGCGGGGGCGGCGACGGTTTGTCGGCGCCACTCATGTTGGCGCGCGCTCCACGCGCGAGCCTGAGGGGGACCTGCCAAGCGACCTGGAGCTCCCGCGTCCTGGTCGGCGCCTGCGGCGGAGCCGTCGGGAGTCGCGCTGGGCGCGGAGCTGGAGGGCGAGGAGCGGGCCGACGACGATCAGGGTCACCCCCGAGAACAGCTGGACCCAGAAGCTGCCCAACAGGGTGGCCCTGGCCCCCTGGAACGCGACCCCCGCGGTCCCTTCGCGCAGTCCCTCGGGAGCGTCCACCGCAAGGCTGATCGCGACCACCGCCGCGCCGAGAAAGATCAAGAGCCGCGCAAGGCGCCAGTTCCTGGTCACGGCGGCGCCAAGCACCAGTAGCGAGGCGGCAGCGATCGCGAGCACCCAGTCGCCGTGGGCGGATCGAGGAGACCGGGGCTCGATCTGCGGAGCCTGGGCGGAGTCGCCGAGGCTGGCGTACTCCGGCGCGCCCACTTCAACGGCGCGATAGTCGCCGAATTGCGCCGCGCCGAGGCTGATCACGGCGGCGAGGGCGACGACGGCGAGGCCCCGGGCGGGCGTGACGTGGCGCTCGGCAAGGCCGAGCGTCCGCGCGGCTTTCCGCCGGACGGATCCGAGCAGCGGCCTGCGCGTCCGTGAGGGCCGCCCTCTTCGGGTCCCGGCGCGCCGCTTTCTGGGCCGCTCGGCGGCCCTCGATCGGCGGGCGATTCTCCTGCTTGAAAGCCTCATCCAGGCACCGTGAGGGGCATCATGCACCTGCTATATTCAGCCGTCGCCCGTGCGCAGGCCACATGCGCGGCGCGCGAGCTGGAATTCAATCCATGGAGAGCCGCACGATATAGGCGTTTTGGGCTGAGCCGAGATCCGCGCCATGGCCCATGCGGGCCTTTTTTGTGCGCGGAAACCGGTTTCGGCGGTCGTCTCCTCCTAAGCGGCGCAGCGGCGCCGGCTGGCCCATAGCAGTTCAACCGCAACTCAACGCACACGAAATGGCACGAACTTTTCCGCTCGAGAAGACCCGAAACATCGGGATCATGGCGCACATCGACGCCGGCAAGACGACGACGACGGAGCGCATCCTCTTCTACACCGGCCGCACCCACAAGATGGGAGAGGTGCACGAGGGCGCTGCCGTCATGGATTGGATGGAGCAGGAGCAGGAGCGCGGGATCACGATCACCTCCGCCGCGACCGCCTGTGAATGGGATGGGCATCGGATCAACATCCTCGACACCCCGGGGCATGTCGACTTCACCGTCGAGGTCGAGCGCTCGCTGCGCGTTCTCGACGGCGCGATCGCGATCTTCGACTCGGTCGCCGGCGTCGAGCCGCAGTCGGAGACCGTGTGGCGCCAGGCCGACAAGTACCGCGTCCCGCGAATCGCCTACGTCAACAAGATGGACCGCACCGGAGCCGACTTCGAGCGGGCCGTCGTGACCATGCGCGAACGCCTCGGCGCCCATCCGCTGCCCATCCAGCTGCCGGTCGGAGCCGAGGACGGGTTCGAGGGCGTCGTCGACCTGATCGAGAACAAGGCTCTCGTCTGGACCGACGAGCTGGGGACCGAGTTCACCTACCAGGAGATCCCGGCGGACATGGCCGATCGGGCGCACGACGCGCGCACCCACCTGATCGAGGCCTGCGCCGATTACGACGACGAGCTGATGGAGGCCTACCTGAACGACGAGGAGATCCCGCACGAGCGGATCGCAAAGTCGCTTCACCGGGCCACGCTGGACATCAAGGTGACCCCGGTTCTCTGCGGCTCCTCGTTCAAGAACAAGGGCGTCCAGCCGCTCCTCGACGCCATCGTCGAGCTGCTGCCGTCGCCGCTCGAAGTGCCGCCGGTCCACGGGATCGAGCCCCCCCGCAAGGGCGAGGACGGCGCCGGAAGCGAGGCAGATCGACCTGCCGACGACGAGGCCCCTTTCGCCGCTCTGGCGTTCAAGGTGATGGCCGACCCCTACGTCGGCAAGCTGACGTACTTCCGGGTCTACTCGGGCAAGCTTGCGGCCGGAAGTCGGGTCCTGAACCCTTCCAGTGGACGTACCGAGCGGATCGGGCGGCTGCTGATGATGCACGCCAACCACCGCGAGGAGATCGAGGAATGCTTCGCCGGCGATATCTGCGCGGGGGTCGGCCTGAAGCAGACCGGCACCGGCGACACGCTCTGCGCACCGGACGCTCCGATCCTGCTGGAGACGATCGAGTTCCCGGAGCCGGTGATCGCGGTGGCGATCGAGCCGAAGACCAAGGCCGATCAGGAGAAGCTGTCCGCGAGCCTGGCTCGCCTGGCGGAAGAGGATCCGACCTTCCAGGTCCAGTCGGATGAGGAGACCGGCCAGACCCTGATCCACGGGATGGGCGAGCTGCACCTCGAGGTGATCGTTGATCGGCTCCTGCGGGAGTTCAGCGTCGACGCGAATGTCGGGCGGCCCCAGGTGGCCTACCGCGAGACGATTCGCCGCCGGGTGGAGAAGGTCGTGGGCCGGTTCGTGCGGCAGACCGGGGGCCGGGGCCAGTTCGGCCACGTCGTAATCAACGTGGAGCCTGCGCCCGGAGAGGGCTTCGACTTCGTCAACAAGATCAAGGGGGGCGCGATCCCCAGTGAGTTCATCCCGGCGGTCGAGCAGGGCATCGAGGAGGCGCTGGGAAGCGGGATCCGGGCCGGCTATCCGATGGTCGACGTGCGGGTGGAGCTCATCGACGGCTCCTATCACGACGTGGATTCCTCGGAGATGGCGTTCAAGATCGCCGGCTCGATGGCGGTCCAGGAGGCGGCGCGACGCGCGAACCCGGTGCTGCTCGAGCCGGTGATGGCGGTCGAGGTCGTGACGCCCGATGAATTCGAGGGCGTCGTGTTCGGCGACCTCTCGCGTCGGCGCGGCAAGGTGCAGGGCCAGGAGCCGCGCGGGAACGCCGTCGCGATCCAGGCCGTGGTGCCCCTCGGCGAGATGTTCGGCTACGCCACCGACCTGCGCTCCTCGACGCAGGGCAGGGCCAACTACACGATGCAGTTCGACCGCTACGACGAGGTTCCGGCGAACATCGCCGAGCAACTCGTCGAGCACCGCAGCCCCGAACCCGTGGCGGCGGCGTAGTTTGCCTATATTTCTGGGGTTCGCCCGCGAAAACCGCGCCGCGGAGCGCCCCAGCACAGAAACCAGCCAAGACTTCGAGAAACACGTCACCTAAAGGAGCGAGATGTCCAAGGAGAAGTTCGAGCGCGATAAGCCGCATGTCAACGTCGGCACAATCGGTCACATCGACCACGGCAAGACGACGCTGACCGCGGCGATCACCAAGGTCCTCGCGGAGAAGAGCGCCGAGACCGAGGAGCGCTCGTTCGAATCGATCGACAACGCTCCGGAGGAAAAGGAGCGCGGGATCACGATCGCCACCTCGCACGTGGAGTACCAGACGGAGAACCGCCACTACGCGCACGTGGACTGTCCCGGGCACGCCGACTACGTGAAGAACATGATCACCGGCGCCGCCCAGATGGACGGCGCGATCCTCGTGGTCTCGGCGGCGGACGGGCCGATGCCCCAGACCCGCGAGCACATCCTGCTCGCCCGCCAGGTGAACGTGCCCTACGTGGTCGTCTTCCTCAACAAGGTCGACATGGTCGATGACGACGAGATCCTCGAGCTGGTCGAGGAGGAGGTTCGCGACCTGCTGAAGGAGTACGAGTTCCCCGGAGACGAGACACCGGTGATCAAGGGCTCCGCGCTCAAGGCCCTCGAGGGCGACGAGGAGGCCCAAAAGGCGATCCTCGAGCTCGCAGAGGCGCTCGACACCTACATCCCCGAGCCCGAGCGTGACCTCGACAAGCCGTTCCTGATGCCGATCGAGGACATCTTCTCGATCACCGGGCGCGGCACCGTGGCCACGGGCCGGATCGAGCAGGGGATCGTCAACACCAGTGACGAGGTCGAGATCGTGGGAATCAACGACACGACGAAGACCGTCGTAACCGGCGTCGAGATGTTCCGCAAGATCCTCGACCAGGGCCAGGCCGGCGACAACGTCGGCTGCCTGCTCCGAGGCACCAAGCGCGAGGAGATCGAGCGCGGCCAGGTGCTCGCCAAGCCCGGGTCGATCACCCCGCACACCAAGTTCAAGTCGGAGGTTTACTGCCTCAAGAAGGAGGAGGGCGGCCGCCACACACCGTTCTTCTCCGGATACCGGCCGCAGTTCTACTTCCGGACCACCGACGTGACCGGGGTGTCGAACCTCCCCGAGGGCACAGAGATGGTGATGCCCGGAGACAACGTTGAGATGACGATCGAGCTGATCGCTCCGATCGCCATGGACAAGGGCCTTCGGTTCGCGATCCGGGAGGGTGGTCGCACCGTGGGCTCGGGGGTCGTCTCGGAGATTCTCGAGTAGCGACCATTGGGGCCGGCTCTGCAAGCCGGCCCTAATTGCACCCGCGGCGAGGTCGCGGGGAAGGAAGAGGACATACGACCGGGGCGGCGCCCCAAGACCGGGGCGGCGCCCCATCTGCGCGATAGGACCGCATGTCAGCGATAACCGCAAACAAGATCCGCATCCGCCTGAAGGCGTACGACCACGACGCCATCGATCGGGCGGCGCGCGACATCGTCGAAACGGCGCAGCGAACCGGCGCCCGCGTCGCCGGCCCGGTGCCCCTGCCCACGGACAAGAACGTCTATTGCGTGATCCGCTCTCCCTTCAAGGACAAGGACTCCCGCGAGCACTTCGAGATCAGGACCCACAAGCGCCTGATCGACATCCACCAGCCGACCCCGAAGACGATCGACTCGCTGCAGCGCCTCGACGCCCTGCCGGCGGGCGTGGACATCGAGATCAAGACGTGAGGTCCAGGGAAAGCCAATCGACAGACATGGCAGCGATCATCGGAAAGAAGCTCGGAATGACCCAGGTCTTCACGGACGACGGCACGAGGGTGCCCGTGACCGTGATCCAGGCCGGCCCTTGTCCCGTGACCGTGGTCCGCGACGCCGAGCGCGACGGCTACGCGGCCGTCCAGCTCGCCTTCGGCGAGGCTCCGGAGCGGAAGCTGACCATGGCGCAGCTGGGGCACCTGAAGAAGGCGGGGGCGTCCCCGGCGAGGACCCTGGTCGAGTTTCGCGAGCAGGGCCAGCACGAGGTCGGCGAGGTGCTGACCGTGGAGCAGTTCGAGCCGGGCGAGAAGGTCAAGGTGTCCGGGGTGGCCGTCGGCAAGGGCTTTCAGGGCACGGTGCGCCGCCACAATTTCGCCCGTGGTCCCGTCTCCCACGGCTCGCACAACGTCCGCGCGCCTGGCTCGATCGGCGCCAGTGCCGACCCCGCGCGCGTGTTCAAGGGGATTCGGATGCCCGGGCGGATGGGCGGCAAGCGGGTCACCCAGCGGCGCCTCGAGGTCGTCGAGGTGGACACCGAGCGCAACCTGCTCCTCGTCAAGGGCGCGGTCCCCGGCCCCCGGAACGGCACGGTCGAGGTGCGGAGCGAGTGATGGCGACCAAGTCCGCAGCCACCAAGGCCCCGGTGCTGGGCAAGCAGGCGAAGGCAGACCTCCCCTCAGCCGTCTTCGGCGAGGAGCTTCACGAGTCGCTTCTTCAGGAGGCGGCGCGCGCGGACATGGCGGCTCGCCGCCGCGGCACGGCGTCCACGCTGGGGCGCGGCGAGGTGGCGATGACCACGGCCAAGGCCTGGCGGCAGAAGGGCACCGGTCGCGCCCGGGCCGGGGCGCTCAGCGTCCCGCATCGGCGGGGTGGAGGCGTGGCCTTCGGGCCCAAGCCTCGCGGCTACGGAATCAAGGTGAATCGAAAGGCGCGCAGGCGCGCGTTGCGGGGGGCGCTCTCGGTGCACGCCGCGCGCGACAGTGTCGCTGTGCTCGAAGGCTCAAGCTTCGAAGAGCCGACGACCAAGCGGGCGGCGGAGGCGCTCCAGAAGTGGGGCGCCCGACGGCCGACGCTGGTGGTCCTCGACCCGGAGGAGATCGGCGCCGCGAAGAGCTTTCGCAACATCCCCGAGGTGAGCGTGATGCGCGCCGGCGACGTGGGCGTCGTGGACCTGCTGGGCCACGCTTCGCTGGTCGTTTCCCAGAGCGCACTGGATGTCCTAACGGCGCGTGCGGCGGACGTGGATCGCAAAGGCGGGGAGCGTCCCAGCAAGGCCAGGCCGGCTTCCTCCGACGAATCCGGGCCCAGCGAGGATTCGGAGGAATAACCAATGGATGCGCGCCAGGTGATCATCGAGCCGGTCGTCTCCGAGAAGAGCTACGCGCTCATGACGGACGGCAAGTACACGTTCCGGGTCAACGACCGAGCCCACAAGACCCAGATCGCGCGAGCGGTCGAGGAGGTCTTCGACGTTCGGGTGGCCGCCGTGCGAACCGCCAAGGTCCGGTCGAAGCCGAAGCGACGGGGAGTTCACAGCGGGCGGACCCGCTCCTGGAAGAAGGCGGTGGTCCAGCTGGCGCCGGGCGACCGAATCGAGCTCTTCGAGGGCGCGGCGGTCGCCGAGTGACGAGCAACGAGTGACGAGCAACGGATAGATGCCGATCAAGAAATCAAAGCCAACCTCTCCGGGGCGTCGCTTCGCCACCTTCCAGCTGCGCGAGGAGCTGACCGGAGACCGCGCCACCAAGTCACTGACCGAGGGCAAGCCCAAGTCCGGCGGGCGAAACGTCCATGGGCGGGTGACGTCGCGCCACCGGGGCGGCGGCGCCAAGCGCCGGTATCGCCGGGTCGACTTCAAGCGGCGGAAGGACGGAGTGCCGGCGAAGGTCGCCACGATCGAGTACGACCCGAACCGCACCTGCTACATCGCCCTGGTCCACTACGCGGACGGCCACAAGAGCTACATCCTCGCCCCGCAGGGCCTGAAGCCCGGCGATCGGGTGGAGTCCGGCGACCGCACCGACATCCGACCGGGCAACGCGCTGGCGTTGCGCGCTATCCCGACCGGGACGATCGTTCACAACGTGGAGCTGACCCCCGGCCAGGGCGGACGCCTCGCCCGAGCCGCCGGCTCCGGAATCCAGGTGGCGGCCAAGGAGGGGGACCTGGTCACCCTTCGCCTTCCTTCCTCGGAGACGCGGATGGTGCGCGCGGACTGCCGCGCCACCGTCGGTGCGCTCTCGAACGCCGAGCACCAGAACGTGAAGCTGGGCAAGGCGGGCCGGGCGCGGCACAAGGGACGCCGGCCGCAGACCCGCGGTGTGGCCATGAACCCGGTCGACCATCCGCACGGCGGCGGAGAGGCTCACCACACGCCCGGAGGCCATCCGGAGACGCCATGGGGCAAGCCGACGCTCGGCTATCGCACCCGCAAGAAGGGCAAGTCCTCCGACGGTATGATCGTTCGCGGCCGACGGCGCGGGAAGAAGAAGCGATGACCCTCCGACGCTCGACGCGTACGCTCGAACGGAGCCACGGCTAGATGGGGCGTTCGACCAAGAAGGGCCCGTTCGCCGAGGATCGCCTGATGGCACGGATCCAGCAGATGAACGAGGGCGGCAGCAGGCAGATGATCAAGACCTGGTCCCGGATGTCCACGATCTTCCCCGAGATGGTCGGCCACACGATCGCCGTCCACGACGGGCGCAAGCACGTGCCGGTGTTCATCTCGGAGTCGATGGTGGGACACAAGCTGGGCGAGTTCGCGCCCACGCGCACGTTCCGGGCCCACTCCGGAACGAAGGCGGACCGGTAGGCGATGGCGGCCGCCGACAAGGAGCCGGAGGCCCCCGTGGTGCGGGCAAGCGCGCGCTACACGCGGGTGACACCTCGCAAGGCGCGCCTGGTCGCCGACCAGGTGCGCGGCCTTCCCGTGAGCGAGGCGCGTACCCTCCTGGACTTCTCGACCCGAGGCGCCGCCCGAGACATCGGGAAGCTGATCGCCTCGGCCGCCGCGAATGCCGAGGCCAACCACGAACTGGTCGCTGACGACCTGGAGGTCGCTGAGATCAATGTCGATGAGGGCCCGACGCTGAAGCGGTGGCGCGCGCGAGCGCGCGGCCGTGCCACCCGGGTCGACAAGAAGACCGCCCATGTGAGCGTCGCGCTCACGCCGATCGAGGAGTAGCCACACACCTATGGGACAGAAGATCCACCCCGAGGGCTTCCGCGTCGGCTACATCCACGACTGGAAGTCGAACTGGTTCAACCAACGCGAGTTCGCGGACTATCTGTTCGAGGACATCGCGATCCGCGACCACATCCAGGGCAAGCTCGCGCACGCCGGCCTCTCGGACATCGAGATCGTCAAGCAGCGGGGTGAGGTGACGGTGGACATCCACACAGCGCGACCCGGGATCGTGATCGGCAAGTCCGGATCCGAGGTCGACGCCCTGCGCCGGGACCTCCACAAGCTGACCAACAAGCCCGTGAAGGTGAACATCCGCGAGATCAAGCGGCCGGAGCTGGACGCCAAGCTCGTCGCGCAGTCGATTGCCGAGCAGCTCCAGAACCGGGTGGCTTTCCGGCGAGCGATGAAGCGGGCTCTGACCTCCGCGATGCGCTCCGGCGCCAAGGGCGTGAAGGTGCAGGTCTCCGGTCGGCTGGGCGGTGCCGAGATGGCCCGGACGGAGGGCTACTCCGACGGGCGCGTTCCGCTGCACACGCTCCGGGCCGACATCGACTACGGCTTCGTCGAGGCGCGCACGACAACCGGGCGGATCGGCGTCAAGTGCTGGATCAACAAGGGCGAGGTGATGCCCGAGGGCTACCGCTCGGGCCAGTCCGAGGAGGCGCCGGAGGTCCCCTCACGCCGCTCGCCGCGCGCCCGCGCCGCGGCGACCCGCGGCGCCCAGGACCGGGACAAGCAACCCCCGGCTGGCGGTCCCGATCGCAGGGGAGGCCCCACCGCGCCCCAGCCGCCCAAGGCGACCGAGCCAGCGCCCCCCGAGCCGGCCGAAGGTGCCGGCCAGGCGGCCGAAGGTGGATCTGCCGGGGCAACCGGAGTACCCGCGGATCAAGGTAGCGGGCAGACAACCGAAGGTGAAGCGGCCGCAGCCAGCGGCGAAGCCGCGGAGCAGGCGAGTGAACCTGCCGCCACGCCCGCGTCGCAACCCGCCGACCCCGGAAGCGAAGCGGAGGACGTCGGCGGAGATGTTCCGAAGGATGTCGGCGAAGGTGCTCCAGGCGGTGATTCCTGAATGCTGATGCCGAAGCGCGTCAAGCACCGCAAGGTCATGCGCGGGCGCATGCGCGGGAACTCGAAGGGCGGTCACCAGGTGGCCTTCGGCGAGTACGGCCTCAAGGCGCTCGAGCGCGGCTGGATCACGAACCGCCAGATCGAGGCGGCCCGCGTCGCGATGACTCGCAAGATCAAGCGCGGCGGGAAGGTCTGGATCAACGTCTTCCCCGACAAGCCGTTCACGAAGAAGCCCGCGGAGACGCGAATGGGCTCCGGCAAGGGCAACCCGGAGGGCTGGGTCGCCGTCGTAAAGCCCGGGCGCGTCATGTTCGAGCTTGCCGGCGTTCCCGAGGACCTCGCTCGGGACGCGATTCGACTGGCGGGCCACAAGCTACCGATCAAGAGCAAGTTCGTGAAGCGTGAGGGGGTGGCGGAGTGAAGGGCACCGGTGCCCACGCCCTCGACGACCACGATCTGGTCGAGCGCCTCAAGACGGCGCGGGAGGAGGCGTTCAACCTGCGCTTCCGACACGCGACGGGCGAGCTTGAGAACACCGCCGCGCTGGGCGCCGCCCGGCGCGACGTGGCGCGCCTGCTGACGGTAGCGCGCCAGCGCGGCATCGACCTGGACAAGGAACTTTCACGCTGATGGCCGAAGAAGAGAAGCAGGAGCAAGAGACCGCCGACGAGCAGGCTCCCGAGGAGGAGGCTGCCGCGGACGCGACCGTCCCTGAGGAGCAGGCTGAAGGGCCGGCTGCCGACGCTGATGAAGCCGCCGAGGAGGAGCGAGAAGGAGCTCCAGCTGAGGAGCCTGCTGCCGAGGTGGCGGAGCCGACGGAAGAAGAGCCTGAAGAGGCTCTAAGCCCGAAGCAGCTTCGAAAGCGCGAGCGCTCGCGGGCTTCAGGCCCGGCTGGCCCGCAGCGTTCCGCCGAGGAGCGGGCAACGGAGCGTGCGGAGCGTCGCAGCGTCGCAGCGAAGAGCCGTCGCCGGCATCGGGCCTCCCGCCGCCGAAGGCGCGGCGAGCCCGGCACGGGGACCTCACCGGCGCCTCGCGAGCCCGGGCCGAGGAAGGTGCGCCAGGGCACCGTGGTCTCGACCGGCGGGGACAAGACGATCACGGTCGAGATCGCCGTGGTCAGGCGCCATCCGACCTACGAGAAGGTGGTGCGCCGTACCAGCAAGCTGCGTGCCCACGACGATGGCAACGAGGCGCGACAGGGCGACGTCGTGCGGCTGGTCGAGTCCCGGCCGCTGTCCAGGACCAAGCGCTGGCGGCTGCTCGACGTGCTGGAGCGAGCTCCCAGATGATCCAGCAGGAGACCAGGCTCAGGGTGGCCGACAACTCGGGTGCCCGGGAGATCCTCTGCATCCGCGTCAAGGGCGGTCACCACCGTCGCTACGCCAGCGTCGGCGACGTGATCACGGCCACCGTAAAGCAGGCGACCCCGCACGCCGGAGTTCGGAAGGGCGAGGTGGTCCAGGCGGTTGTCGTGCGGACCAAGAAGCAGCTCGGGCGCGCCGACGGGACGTACATCGCCTTCGACGAGAACGCAGCGGTGCTGATCGACCCCCAGCGCAACCCGCGGGGGACGCGCATCTTCGGCCCCGTGGCCCGCGAGCTCCGCGACCGAAACTTCATGAAGATCGTCTCGTTGGCCCCGGAGGTGTTGTGATGGCCAAGGGAATGAAGGTCCGCAAGGACGACACCGTTCTCGTTACGGGAGGCAAGGACCGCGGCAAGACCGGCCGGGTGCTGCGGACCGACCCGTCGAAGCGGCGCGTCTACGTCGAGGGGCTGAACACCGTCAAGCGGCACGAGCGTCCGCGCTCGGTCAAAGACAGTCAGAGGGGCGCCCAGACGGGCGGGATCATCGAGAAAGAGGGGCCGATTCACGTCTCCAACGTGATGCTCCTCGACCCGACCGACAACAAGCCCACGCGCGTCGGCGTCCGGATCAAGGGCAGCGGGCGCGAGCGGTATGCGAAGCGAACCGGCAACGCGATCGACTAAGGCTGGATCGAGACGATGGAAGCAACGGTCACAGAGGCTCAGCGGGCGGCTCCGTCGCCCCGCCTTCGCGATCGCTATCAAGGCGAGGTCGTCGAGCAGCTGACCAGCCGGTTCGGCTACGGCAACCCGATGGAGGTGCCGCGGCTCGAGAAGGTGACGCTGAACATGGGCGTCGGCGAGGCCAAGCAGACGGCCTCGGTGCTCGAGGCCGCGACCGAGCAGTTGGCGACGATCGCGGGCCAGCGGCCGAACGTGCGGCGCGCTCGCAAGTCGATCGCCTCGTTCAAGATCCGGGCCGGGATGCCCGTCGGGGTGGCCGTGACGCTTCGCGGCGCCCGGATGTGGGAGTTCGTCGACCGCCTGACCTCCATCGCGATTCCGCGCATCCGCGACTTCCGGGGTCTCAATCCGCGCGCGTTCGACGGGCGTGGGAACTACTCCCTCGGGATCCGCGAGCAGCTGATCTTTCCCGAGATCGACTACGACTCGATCGACGAAGTTCGCGGCCTCGACGTGACGATCACGACGAGCGCGAAGACCGACGAGGAGGCTTTCGAGCTGCTGCTTGCCCTCGGATTCCCGTTCTCGCAGGAGGGGAGGCCCGGCCAGGTCGACCACGAGACGGAGGAGGAGGAGCGACGCCGCGAAGAGGCTCGCCAGCGCGCCGAGGCCGAGGCGGCCGCACTCGAGCAGCTCAAGGAGGAGAACCCGGAGGCCTACGCCAAGCGCGTCCGCCCGCAGGAGGGCGAGGAAGGCGAAGAGGGCGAGCAGGCCGCCGAGCCCGAGGAGACCGCTGAGGAGGAGCCCGGATAATTGGCTAAGACATCGCAGATAGTCCGACAGCAGCGCAAGCCCAAGTACAAGACCCGTGGGTACAACCGCTGCCGCCGTTGCGGGCGGCCGCGTGCCTACTACCGCAAGTTCGGGCTCTGCCGGCTGTGCTTGCGCGAGCTCGCGCACGAGGGGTACATCCCCGGCATGACCAAGTCGAGCTGGTAAACAGACTCAGATCACCATGTTGACCGACCCGATATCCGACTACCTCGCCCGCGTTCGAAACGCGATCGGTGCGCAGCACTCCGAAGTCGAGATTCCCGCCTCGCGGCTGAAGAAGGAGATCAGCAGGATCCTCGAGCAGCAGGGCTACATCAGCGCCTTCGCGGTCGAGCCGACGCCGGTCGGCGAGGTGATCCGGATCAGGCTGAAGTACACCGACGGGCGCCAGCCCGTGATCAGCGGCATGCAGCGGATCTCCCGGCCCGGCCGGCGTCGCTACGCCGCGCACGGGGAGATCCCGCGGGTGATGGGCGGCATGGGGACCGCCATCATGAGCACCTCCACCGGGGTGATGACGGGGCACCAGGCGCGCCAGAAGGGCGTCGGCGGCGAGGTAGTGGCGTACGTCTGGTAGCTGCAGGGACCATGAGCCGAATCGGAAAGAAGCCAATCGCGATCCCGGACGGGGTAACCGTCGACGTCAAGCCCGAGCTGGTCTCGGTGAAGGGGCCCAAGGGCGAGCTAGACCAGACGGTGAGCGGTGACATGAAGGTGCTCTCCTCCGATGGCACGCTGACCGTGGAGCGGCCGACGGACCGGGGCGAGCACCGCGCGCTGCACGGGCTGACGCGGAGCTTGATCGCCAACATGGTCGAGGGTGTCACGCAGGGCTTCGAGAAGCGCCTGGAGATCCAGGGCGTCGGCTATCGGGCGCGCCTGCAGGGGAAGGCGCTGGAGCTGTCGGTCGGCTACTCGCATCCAGTCTCGGTGACGGCGCCGGACGGGATCGAGTTCGAGGTTCCCGCTCCGACCCAGATCGTGGTCCGGGGAATCGACAAGCAGCTCGTCGGCGAGATCGCCGCGCGAATTCGGCGCACCCGGCCGCCCGAGCCGTACAAGGGCAAGGGCATCAGATACGAAGGCGAGCACGTGCGCCGCAAGGTCGGGAAGCGGGCGTAGGCGATCCGATGGCCGTGTTGACTCCAGAGCAGCGGCGGCTGCGCCGGCGGCGCCGGGTGCGGGCCAAGGTCCGCGGCACCGCGGGCCGCCCCAGGCTGTCCGTCTTTCGCTCCAACCGCGGGGTATTCGCGCAGCTGATCGACGACGATGCTGCCCGCACGGTCGTAGCCGTCTGCTGGACGGAGCCGGAGCTTCGGAAGCTGAAGGCCGCCGAGCAGGCCAAGCGGGCCGGTGAGCTCCTGGCCGAGCGAGCCAAGCAATCGGGCGTCGAGACCTGCGTCTTCGACCGTGGCGGCTACCAGTACCACGGCCGGGTGAAGGTCCTGGCCGAGGGGGCTCGCGAGGGCGGGCTCACGTTCTGAGCCGTTAACGTCATGAAACGCATGAACCACGACATCGAGACAGTCAGCCCGCAGGGGCTCGATCTCCAGGAGCGCGTGATCGAGATCAACCGGGTGGCCAAGGTGGTCAAGGGCGGTCGGCGGTTCTCGTTCACCGCCCTCGTGGCGGTCGGCGACGAGAGCTCCGTGGTCGGGATCGGTTACGGCAAGGCGCGCGAGGTGCCGCTCGCGATCCAGAAGGCGGTCGAGAACGCCCGGAAGAGCCTGATCCGCGTCCCGATGTACGGGCAGACCATCCCGCACCGGATCATCGGCCGATTCGGGGCGGGACATGTGGTTCTCCGGCCGGCGAGCCCCGGCACCGGAGTCATCGCGGGAGGGGGCGTGCGCGCCGTGCTCGAGCTCGCCGGGATCCGCGATGTGCTGACCAAGAGCATCGGCACTCAGAACCCGATCAACTTGGTCAAGGCGACGATGCAGGGGCTGACCAGCCTCCGGCGCCCCGAGCAGGTGGCCAAGCTCCGCGGCCTGAGCGTGGCCCAGGTCCTCGGCCTCGAGAAGAACGGCGGGAAGGTCGAGAAGCTGCCTGCGAACGGTGGCGATGCCGGGGCTGGTGAGGCAGCGGCCGCAAAGGATGAAGGCCAGACGGCTGAAGGTGGAAGCCAGACGGCCGAAGGTGGATCCGTCGGAGCTAGCGGCGAAGCCGCGGGTCAGGCGAGTGACTCTGCCGCCACGGCCGCGCCCGAACCCGCCGGAACCGAAGCCGAAGGCGAGGCTTCCGGCGGAGGTACTGGTTCCGTTGCCTAGCGTGCTGGTGAAGCAGGTGCGGTCTCTCAACGGAACCAGCCCCAAGCAGCGCGAGACGCTGCGCTCGCTGAGGCTCGGCCGGATCGGCCGCGCCTCGAGCCATGCGGAGAGTCCGCAGCTGCGCGGGATGCTGCGAGTGGTCGATCACCTGGTCGAGGTCACCGAGGAGGGCAGCTGATGGCTTCGCGGCTTTCCCCCGAGGAGGTCGGCCTCCACACGGTGCGGCCGAAGCCCGGCTCGCGGCACTCGCGCAAGCGCCTGGGCCGCGGCGCGGGCTCGGGCCTTGGGAAGACCTCCGGTCGGGGGGAGAAGGGCGCCGGCGCCCGCTCCGGCAACAAGCGGAAGCCGGGTTACGAGGGCGGACAGAACCCGATTCACATGCGGACCCGCAAGCTCCGCGGCCCGCATCGGAAGATGTCGATGCCGTTCGAGCCGTTTCGGACCCACACCCAGCCGGTCAACCTGGCCGACCTGGAGGCGCGGTTCGCGGCGGGCGACGAGGTGACCCCCGAGACGCTGCGGGCGGCCGGCCTGGCCAAGCGCCGCCACCCCGTGAAGGTCCTCGCGCGAGGCGTGCTGACCAAGGAGCTCACCGTTCGGGCCCATGGCTTCAGCGAGGCTGCCAAGCAGAAGATCGAGCAGGCCGGCGGCACCTGTGAGGTGCTGGAGGCCTGATGCTTCAGACGATCCTCAACGCGTTCGGCGTCCGCGAGATCCGGATGAAGCTCGCGTTCACGGCGGGGATACTGGCGCTCTACCGCCTGGGCGCGTACATCCCGGCGCCGGGCGTGGACATCGACACGGTCAAGAACATCGAGCAGAACTTCTCCGGGAACAACATCCTGGGGTTCCTGAACCTGTTCAGCGGCGGCAGCCTGTCGCGCCTGTCGCTGTTCGCGCTGGGGATCATGCCCTACATCACCGCGTCGATCATCCTCCAGCTTCTCACCGTGGTGGTGCCGTCGCTGGAGCGCCTGCAGAAGGAGGGCGAGGTCGGCCAGCAGAAGATCACCCAGTACACGCGCTACCTGACCGTGGTGCTGGCCTTCGCCCAGTCGCTCGGGTACGTGTTCCTGTTTCAGTCGTTCCAGGACCAGGCCGGGACGAGCGTCGTCGGCAATCTGACGGCCCCGAAGCTGTTCCTGATCGTGATGGCGCTGACCGCGGGAACCACGCTGCTGATGTGGCTCGGCGAGCTGATCACCCAGCGCGGGATCGGGAACGGGATCTCGCTGATGATCTTCGCGTCGATTGCGTCGCGCATCCCGACCGGGATCGAGAAGTGGTGGACCAACCCCGACCAGGTCTTCGTCGTGATGATGCCCTTCATCGCGCTCGCGGTGATCGTCGGCATCGTCTTCGTGCAGGAGGGCCAGCGCCGGATCCCGGTCCAGTACGCGAAGCGAATCGTCGGCCGCCGGATGACGACCGGCGGGTCGACCTACCTGCCGCTTCGTGTGAACATGGCGGGCGTGATCCCGGTGATCTTCGCCGCCTCGATCATGGCCTTCCCGCCGACCATCGGGCAGCTTTTGAACACGCCCGCTGCGCTCGACTTCGCCGCGTTCTTCAGCCCCAACAGCTGGGCCTACGTGGTCGGCGAGGTCTTCTTCATCGTCATCTTCACCTACTTCTACACGGCGGTGACCTTCAACCCGGTCGACCAAGCCGACAACCTCAAGAAGTACGGAGGCTTCATCCCCGGGGTGAGACCCGGGCGACCTACCGCCGAATACCTGGACCGGATCCTGTCCAGGCTCACGTTCCCAGGGGCGCTGTTCCTCGGCGCGGTCGCTGCCCTGCCGACCATCCTGATCAACCAGACGTCGGCCAACTTCTTCTTTGGCGGCACCTCGATCCTGATCGTGATCGGCGTCGCGCTGGACACGGTGAAGCAGCTAGAGGCCCAGCTCATGATGCGCAACTACGAGGGCTTCTTGAAGTAGCGTTCGTCCCGTTCGCCGGTCCCTTTAGTTGTGAGCACCAATGCCTGAGTTGAATCTCGTCCTACTCGGCTCGCCGGGATCCGGCAAGGGAACCCAGGGTGAGCGCCTCCAAGAGGACTTCCGCCTGCCCTACTACGCGACCGGCGACATCCTTCGCGCCGCGGTCCGCGAGGGCACCGAGCTGGGCAGCGTGGCGAAGGGCTACATGGATCGGGGCGACCTCGTTCCCGATGACGTCATGGTCGGCCTGATCGCCGAGCGCGTGTCCCGCAGCGAGGCTGGCGACGGCTTCATCCTCGACGGCTTCCCCAGAACGACGACCCAGGCCGAGGCGCTCGACTCGAAGATGTCCGGGCTGGGCCGCTCGATCACCGTCGCGATCCTGATCGACGTCTCCGACGAGGAGGTGATCCGCCGCCTCAGCGGGCGCCGCACGTGCGTCAAGGAGGGTCACATATTCCACGTCGAGTTCGATCCACCGAAGAACGACGACGTCTGCGACATCTGCGGCGCCCGGCTGGAGATTCGGGACGACGACAAGCCCGAGGTGATCCGCAAACGACTCGACACCTACCATGAGAAGACCGAGCCCGTGGTCTCCTACTACGAGGAGCGCGGGGTCCTTCGCCGCGTCGACGGCTCGCGGGAGCCCGACGACGTCACCGACCGCATTCGCGCGATGCTCGCCACCCTCAAGATGGAAGAGGAGCTGTAAGCGAAGCCCAGGGACTGTTTGACGTCGTGATCATCAAGAAGACCCCAGAGCAGATCGAGCGCATGGCTGCGTCGGGCGCCATCCAGGCGCGCTGCCTGCGCATGCTCCGCTCCAAGTGCCACCCCGGCGTCACCACCTCCGAGCTCGATGAGGCCGCGGAGCGCTTCATCGCCGCCCAGGGCGCCGAGGCCTCGTTCAAGGGGTACCGGGGCTTCCCGGGGTCGATCTGTGCTTCGCCGAACTCGATGGTCGTCCACGGAATCCCGGGCTCCTACGAGCTGAAGCGCGGCGACATCATCGCGCTCGACGTGGGGGTTAC
>JBOGZC010000020.1:0-46313 GCA_050697075.1 Solirubrobacterales bacterium
CCAGGTCCACTGAACAACCTCCCTCTCGATTGAGAAAGGAAAAGACCCTCCCCGATCCCCGGAGAGGGCCTTCCTCAAGTCGGTTGTTCGTTAGCTATCAGTCGAGCTTGAGCTCGGGGATCGAGTTTCCCGTCGAGGGGATCTCCGACGGGGAGGTGCGTCTGCGCCTGCATGCGGACTCGGACGTCCCTGAGATCATCGCCGCCTGCCAGGACCCCGAGATCCCACGCTGGACCCGGGTGCCGGAGCCTTACCGCGAGGCGGACGCTCGGGGATGGCTGGAGCAGGAGAGCCGCGGGCGCAGCGTCGGGGATCTGCTCGGACTGCTCGTGGTCGACGCCGCCGACGACCGGCTGCTCGGGTCCGTGGGGATCGTGCACCTCGACCGCGAGGAGAGGCGCTGCGAGCTCGGCTACTGGCTCGCGCGCGAAGCCCGAGGGCACGGCGTGGCAACCCGCGCGGTCCGCATGCTGAGCGCGTGGGCCTTCGAGAACCTCCCCACCGACCGGATCGAGATCCACGCCGAGCCAGATAACGCCGCGTCGCGGCGGGTCGCCGAACGCGTTGGATTCAGCTTCGAGGGCGTGCTTCGCTCCTACTTCGTGAACAAGGGAATGCGACGGGACGCGGCGTCGTACTCCCTGCTTCGCGGCGAGCTACGCTGAATGTAGATGAACGAGGCCTTTCCCGAGGAGCGGAGCGCCTGGTTGCGCTGCTACCGGTGTTGGTCACAGCGGCTCGAGGCCCAGGTCCACTACGACGCAATCCTCAAGGTCGATCCCGAGACGGGCGAAGCGGCCGACCGAATGGAGGAGATCCAGGAGGCGGTCGTGCAGTGCCTGGACTGCATGCACGACCAGCCCCACCTGACGGTGGAGGACGGCCGCGTGGTCCCCGTGGAGGACAGGTGGGAGCGAATGGTCGCCGGGAAGCCCTTCGTCGCCTCCTGCACGGTGACCATCGACCAGGATCAGGTGGAGACCTGCTCCGGCCCGGAGGCGGCGGACAGCCTCACCTTCGGCTCGCTCGGCGAGTCCGGCACGCGCGAGTTCTTCACCCACGTGCGCTTCCACAAGCACGACGAGGAGCGGATCGTCGTCCACCTGCTGGTGGAGCTTTACGCGCGGTCCGAGGAGGAGGCCATCGACGTGCTGGAGGCGGCCGCCAGGGGGACCCTCGAGATCACGTCCCTGGCCGAGGAGTCCCGGCCCCCCGCCCACGCGGCCGACGAGGCGCACTAGGCACGCGATGAGCCGGCTGGGCCGCCTCATCTGGCGGCATCCGGGCACGGCGTCGCGCCAGGTCGCGCCCCTAACGGCGTTAGACTCGTCGGCAGGTCGAGCATTCGTTCGACTTCAACGAGTGCCCCGCGTTTCCGCAGTTGTTGCCTCGTAGCACCCTCCGCGATCTCGCAGTGCACCTACCCGGAGGGAGCAACGATGGCCACAGGAACCGTCAAGTGGTTCAACGACGACAAGGGGTTCGGGTTCATCACACCGGACGATGCCGGTGAGGACGTGTTCGTGCACCACAGCGCGATCCAGAGCAGCGGCTTCAAGTCGCTGACCGAGGGGGCGAAGGTGAGCTTCGAGACCGAGCAGGGCCCCAAGGGCCCGGCGGCGAGGAACGTGCAGGCGCTCTAGCGTCTCCACGGGTTTCGTCCAGCGACCGGAACCGCGTCGCACTCGTTCTCGCGCCTGCGCGTCATTGGCGGGCTCGAAATTCCAACAAAGGAGGACATGCATGGCCTCAAGCAGCAAGAGGAAGACCACGATGGCAAAGCTCAACCGTGAACGCAGGCTCGCCGAGCGTCGGCTCGAAAAGCGGGCCAAGAAGGACGCGAGGAAGCGGGCGGCGGCAGAGCAGGCAAATCCGGAACACGCAAGCCCGGAACAGGCAAATCCCGAGCCGGCCGACCCGGAGCAGGCAAATCCGGAGCACGCAAATCCGGAGCACGCAAATCCGGCCAGCGACACGTGACGGACGCCCACGCCAGAGGCGTGATGGCAGCGGCTCGTAACGAGGTACTGGACGGGCGATGTCGCGGGAGAACCTGGAGCTGATCAGAGCGGGATTCGCCGCTCACAACCGCGGCGACCTCGATGCCCTGACCGAGGTTTACGACCCGGAGGTGGTGTTCGAAACGCTCCTCTTGGGGACCCACCACGGCAACGAGGCCATACGTCTGATCTACGAGGAGAACCAAAAGACCTTGTCCGGATACACGGTTGAGCCCGTCGAGCTGATCGACTCCGGAGAGCAGGTGGTCGCGGTGGCCCAAGTCAACGGGGTGGGGCCCGTGAGCCAGCTCGCCATGGATGGAGACCAGTTCGCCTTCCTCTTCACGATCAGGAACGGACGGGTGATTCGGGAGCAGGCCTTCCGGAACAGGGACGAGGCCCTCGAAGCCGCCGGGCTGCGGGACTGACGAAGTCCCCTCAGGCGAAGACGACATACTGCGCGGGCTATGTCGCAGGAAATGCGACGACACTTCCCACGGAGGAGAGAGAGTTGATCCTGGCAACGACGACGGTCGAGGATTTCGACCGCTTCCTGAACACCTTCTCGACCAAGGGCGCTGAGAAGCGAAGGCAGCACGGGTCCAAGGGTGCGACCGTCTTTCGCGATCCCAACGAGGATGACCGGGTCTGGGTGCTCTTCGACTGGGATCAGGAGGGCTGGCAGAGCTTCCTCTCCGACCCCGAGGTCCCGCCGATCATGCAAGAAGCCGGGCACAAAGGCAGGCCCCAGCCGGCCGAGCTCGGCGGCCAGTACGACGCCTAGCCAGACCCGAAGGCTGCGGCGATAGGCCGCCGCTCGTCGCGACAGATGCCCTGACCGCTCGTCCTGTTATATTCAACCAACCAGTTGTTCAACTGGTCTATTGAATAGCACCAGTGGTGAAAGGCGATCAACTCAGCAGCACGTTCTCGGCGCTGGCCGACCCCACGCGCCGCGCGATCCTCGACCACCTGGCCGAGGGTGAGGCAACCGTCAACGAGCTTGCCGAGCCGTTCGCGATCAGCGTCCAGGCGGTGTCCAAGCACCTCAAGGTGCTCGAGCGGGCCGGCCTGATCACGCGCGGCCGCAATGCCCAGCGGCGTCCATCGCGGTTGCGCGGCGAGCCGCTGAAGGACGCGTCCGACTGGCTGGGCGACTACCGCCGCTTCTGGACCGAGAGCTTCGACCAACTCGACAAACGACTTCGAGGAGATGAGCAGTGACTGAGCCCGGAATCTCGATCACGAGGGTCTTCGACGCTCCGCGCGAGCGCGTCTGGAGAGAGTGGACCGAACCCGAGGCCTTCGCCGACTGGTACGGCGGCGCGCAGGCAGAGGTCCCGGTCTCCTCCGTGTCGATGGACGTCCGCGAGGGCGGAGCGTGGAGGGCGACGATGCTCGCCGGCCCCGAGCACGGCGAGATCAAGTGGCACGGCGAGTACCGCGAGGTGGTCGAGCCCGAGCGGCTCGCGTTCACGGTCTCCGACCGGCCTGGCGAGGAGTTCGAGTTCGTCACCGTCGTCCTGACCGACCTCGGCGATGGCCGCACCGAGATGGTGATGGAGCAGACGGGCGGCCACATGACGCCAGAGGGATACGAGCGGGCGAAGCAGGGCTGGGGCGGCTTCTTCGACCGCATGGCCGAACGCCTCGCCGCGGCCTGAGCGCTCAGCCGGAAGCCCGTGCCAGCGTGGAGCGGTCCAACTCGCTCGGGCGGGTGTAGCCGCTCAACGCCATCGTCAGATCGAGCTCGGCGAGGAGCATCTTGAGCACGGTCTCGACGCCCTCCTGGCCGCCGAGCGCCAAGCCCCACAGGTAGGGGCGCCCAAGCAGGATCGCGTCGGCCCCGAGGGCCAGCGACTTGAGCACGTCGGCGCCCGAGCGAACGCCGCTGTCGAGGAGAACCGTCAGCTCGTCGCCGGCCGCTTCGGCGACCCCCGGCAGGGCGTCCAGGGACGCGATCGCCCCGTCAACCTGGCGACCGCCGTGGTTCGACACCACCACCCCGTCGATCCCCCGCTCGCGGGCCTCGCGGGCCTCATCCGGGTGCAGGATCCCCTTGACGAGGACTGGCAGCGAGGTCCAGTCCCGCAGCCTGGCGAGGTCGTCCCAACTCAGCGAGGGGTTGAGGTAGATGCTCAGATAGTGGCCGATGGCGGCGCCCAGATCATCCTCAGGAGGCTTGTCGAGCTGTGCCCGGAAGACTGGGTCCTGAAGGAAGTTGGCGTTGCCGACCCCCTCCAGGAACGGCAGCCAGGCCTGCTGAAGGTCGCGCGGCTTCCAGCCGGGGATGAACGTGTCGAGGGTGACCACGATCGCCGTGTAGCCGGCGGCCTCGGCGCGCCGGACCATGCTCTCGGCGATCTCGGGATCGTTCGGCCAGTAGAGCTGATACCAGCGCGGCCCGTCCCCCCCGGACTCGGCGATCTCCTCGAGCGTGTGGGCGGCGGCGGTGCTGACGATGAGCGGGACCCCGAGGCCTGCCGCCGCTCGAGCGGTTGCGAGCTCGCCCTCGGGGTGGACGATCGTGTGCACGCCGATCGGGGCAAGGAGAACCGGCGCCGGCAGCTCTTCGCCGAGCAGGCTCGTCGCCAGACTCCGCCTCGCCACGTCTCGAAGCATCCGCGGCACGATCCGCCAGCGCCGGAACGCCTCCAGGTTCTCGCGCATGGTGTCCTCCGTGCCGGCACCCGCGGCAACGTAGGCAGCGGCCCTCGGCTCCATCGCCTCGGTGGCACGGCGTTCGAGCTCTGCCGGCGAAACCGGAAGCCCCGGCTTCTCGCCCGCCAGGCCCCGCGCGTAGATCTCGCGGTAGTAGTCGCTCGGGTCGGCCGCGCCTTGCACGGCGGCGACGATATAACCCTGGACGCGATGCCCGGAATCGGCGCCTTCATCTCAGCCGGCCGCTCGCTCGACGCCACGCTCGAGCGGGTCCGCAAGGCCGACGGCCTCGGCTACGACAGCGTCTATGTGACCCAGATCGCCGGGCGAGACGCGATGACGCTGCTGGCCGCCTACGCCTCGGTCAGCGAGCGCGCCCGGCTCGGCACCGGCGTGGTGCCGATCTTCTCTCGGACGCCCGTTGCGATGGCGCAGACGGCGGCCACCGTGGACGAGCTCTCGGGCGGCCGGATGGTGCTCGGCCTCGGCGTCTCCCATCAGGTCACGGTCGAGAACTGGTTCGACTCCAAGATCTCCAAGCCGGTGACGCAGATGCGTCAGTACGCCGGGATCGTGCGGGCGATCCTGAGGGGCGAGGCGCCGCCGAAGGGACAGTTCTTCAACACGGCCTTCCAGTTCATGGGGTACCCGCCACGGCCCGACCTGCCGATCTACATCGCCGGCCTCTCGCCGAACATGCTTCGGCTCGCCGGGGAGATCGGGGACGGCGTGATGCTCTGGCTCTGCAACCCCGCCTACATACGGGACGTGGTCGTGCCGGCGGTGACCGAGGGGCGCCAACGCGCCGGCAAGGGAGTTGACGGGTTCGACATCGTCGCCGCGGTGCCCGTCGGGCTCACCGACGCGCCCGACGAAGCCCGGGCCAGGCAGCGCGCCGAGCTCGTGCCGTACGCCTCGCTCCCCTTCTACCGCGCGATGCTCGACCGCTCCGGGTTCGGCGACGACCTGGCGGCGTTCGACGAGGGCGTGCAGGCGGGTGACATGGAGCGCGCCCAGGCGGGGCTCTCGGACGACCTGCTCGGAGCCCTTGGAGGCATCGGCTCGGCGGCAGAGGTTCGCGCCGCCGTCGATCGCTATCGGGACGCGGGCGCAACTTCGCCGTGCATCGGCGCCATCTCCGGCACCGACTTCGACGCCGCCCTCGACGCGGTCGCCGACTGAGCGCGCGCGGGGCCGACCCGCGCTACCGGCTGAGGCGCCTCATCAGCTGCCGGTACACGCCGAAGGCCTGCTTGCGCGAGTAGTCGTCGCGGAGCAGCCCGTAGTGCTGCTGGAAGTTCGGGGACGAGGTGTTGTGATCGCGAAGGTCGAACCAGCGGTAGTCGGTGACGTGGTCGGGGCCGCGGAGGTCGTTCACCGCTTCGATCATCTGGCGCATGGCAGTGACCTGCTCGCGCTCGGTTCGGCCGGGGCCGGTCGGCCAGCCGTTCTCCTCCACGTGGATCGGGATGCCCATCCCAAGCCCCGCGATCGGCATGTAGCAGTGCCGAAGCTCGTCCAACGCCTCGGTCATGGCATCGCGAAAGCCGCTGCCGACCGGCGTGGAGATCGGCGGGAACACCGTGCCTGGGTACGCATCGAGCCCCACCCAGTCCACGGCGCGAGCGAAGCGACGGCCTCCTTTGTCATGGAGGTAGCCCCAGAAGCTCGACTCGCTGGCCGGGTCGGTCCGGTAGAACCAGTTGAAGCCGATCTGAAGCTGCCGGAAGCCCTGTCTGCGGGCAGCGCGATGGGCGGCCTCGACCCCGCGAATCAGCGCGTCGCGGGCGCGGGCGAAGGCGCTGTCGGAGGCATCGGGCGCGATCGGGTAGAAGTTGACCTCGTTCGTGACCTGAAGCCCGATCACGCCTCGGTTCGGGCCGAAGCGCGTGACCACCTCGCGGACGAACCGGACCCAGGCGGGGATGTCCCCCTCCTGCTCGGCGGTCGGGTGGTAGCGGAGCTGAAGCTCCACCCGATACCCGAGCCGCGTGTAGCGCCGAGCCAGCTTCACGAACCGCCGGATGCCCCTTTCGCCGTCGGACCAAAAGAAGCGATTGAGGCGGAGGACGAATGGAGCGCCAGGCGGACGCAGGCGGTCCAGCGCGCTGAGCGTCTTCTGCATGTCGATAGGGGTCAGCGGGACGGGCGGGCCGATCGATCCGGCCTCGCCGGCGGGAGTGATCCCGAAGCGGAGCGGCGGCGCCGTGCGGGCAGTTGTGCTCGCCTTGGCGCCAGGGCACCCGCCGGCGGGGGCCTGCGCTGACGCCGAGACTGCCGCGAGCATGCAGGCGGCGATCGCGACGGTGGTCAGGCCGAGGCCTCGCACGGCCGCGAGCTACCCCTCGTCGCCGGCGACCGCCTCCGGGCTGCGCGGCACCAACACGGCGCGTTTGAACTCGGCGACCAAGGTGCCGTCTTGATTGAAGGCGCGGGTGTGAACCCGAACAATGCCCCGGTCGGGCTTCGACGCAGAGGGACGCACCTCGAGCACCTCCGACTCGGCGAACAGGGTGTCGCCGTGGAAGACCGGCGAGGGATGGCTGAGGTCATCGGTCGCGAGGTTGGCGATGGCCTTGCCGGAGACGTCGGCCACGGTCATGCCGAAGACCAGGGAGTAGACGTACGGCCCTGCGACCACATTCCTCCCCTGCTGAGACTGACGCGCGTAGACGTCGTTGACGTGCAGGGGGTGGTGGTTCATGGTCAGGAGGCAGAACAGGTGATCCTCCGCCTCCGTGATCGTCTTGGCGGGCCAGTGCATGTAGGTGGCGCCGACCTCGAACTCCTCCAGGTAACGCCCGTATGGGTGGGCTCCGGACGCCTCGCGCCCGCGCTGGTCGGTGATCAGCTCGTGCTCGGTGGTCTCGGTGTCGCTCATGCTCCTTCGCTTCTGTGCTCGTGGATCACCGCTGGCCAGTATGCCCGAGTGCCCGCTCGAGCAGCGCCCCGACGCCGAGCACCAGCGCATCGGCTCCCGGACGCCCGCCGATCTGCGCGGACGCCGGCAGCCCCTCCTCGGCGAGCCCGCACGGGAGCGCCAGCGCCGGGGCACCGACGGCGTCGAAGGGGTAGGTGAACCGCGTGAGGCGGTCCCGGAGCGCGAGGTCGCCGACCCCAACGGGCGGTGCCACCATCGGCTCGGTTGGGGTGAGCAGGACGTCGATCCCCCGCGTCAGCTCCGCGAACCGCTCCCGGTAGCGCTCCCGGGTTCGCAGCCCGGCCTGGTACTCGGCATCCGTGACCTTTAGGCAGCGCTCGAGCTTCGCCGCCACGTCCTCTCCGTATAGATCCCGGTGCTCGGCGAACAGCTCTGCGTGGCTCTCGGCGGTCTCTCTCATGCGCACGTCGGCGACGCCCGGCGGCATCGCCGGCAGGGCGAGCTCGCGGCGTCGAGGAAAGATCGCCGCGGCCTCCTCGACGCGGGAGCGAACCAGCGGCTCGGCCTCCGCCGTCCACGCCACGCCAACCTCCACGTCCGCGGGCGCGATCTCCGGCACCGGGTCCATCTCGGGCGCCATCGCGGCCATCATCGCCGCGCACCCCGACACCGATCGCGCCATCGGCCCGACGTGGTCAAAGCTGGGAGCCAGCGGAAAGCAGCCCTCCACCGGGACGAGCCCGAAGGTCGGCTTGAACCCGACGACGCCGCAGCACGCCGCCGGTGCCCGGATCGAGCCGGCGGTGTCGGAGCCGAGCGCGGCGTCGGCCAGGCCCGCCGCCAGCGCGGCCGCCGACCCTCCGCTCGACCCGCCGGCGATCCGCCCGGGGCGCAGCGGGTTGGGCACGGTGCCGTAATGCGGGTTCTCCGACGTCATGCCGAACGCGAACTCGTGCAGGTTCGCCTTGCCCACCAGCACGTACCCGGCTCCCTGGAGCCGCCGCACCGCCTCGGCGCTTCGATCCGGGACGTGGTCAGCGAAGATCGCCGACCCGTAGGTCGTTCGAACGCCCGACGTGTCGAGGATGTCCTTGACGGCGAGGCGTGGGCCGTCGCCCGAGGGGTCGACGCGGGTGATGAAGGTCGCGTCCGGGCCCAGGGTGCGAGCCTAATGTGCCTTCCGGACCTGGGCTCGGGCCAGGTGCCGCTCGATCACCGTGCCGATCAGCTTGCGAACCTCGGGGTCGCCTACCACCCGGATGTCACCATGGTCGTACGCTTCGCGCCAGTCCGCGAGCCGCCCCTTCTCCGCGAGCCGGTTGAAGACCGAGCGCGACATGGCCACCTCGAGCCGGGCGTCGTCGGGCTCGCCCTTGCTCACCTCGGGCGCCGGCAGCCGCACCCGGAAGACCTGCACGTCGCCGCGGCCCTTCAACTCGAGTCGGACGACGATCTTCAGCCGAGCCAGGGCAGGGATCTCGCGCTCGAGATTCCGGACGGCGACGGCGATCAGCTCTTGAGGTCTCGGCATCAGCGACGCCGCCGCACCAGCAGTAGCCAAGACCGGCGCGAGGCGGGCATCAGATCGGGTTTCGCTCCAGGAGCTTCCGTCCGATCACCATCTTCTGGATCTCGGAGGTGCCCTCGCCGATCAGGAGCAACGGCGCGTCACGGTAGATCCGCTCGATCTCGTACTCCTTCGAGTACCCGTATCCGCCGTGTATCCTCAACGCCTCCTCGGCGTTTGACCGGGCAGCCTCGGAGGCGAACAGCTTCGCCATCCCGGCCTCGAGGTCCGAGCGCTGACCCGCATCCTTCATCCTCGCGGCCTTCAGGGTGAGCAGGCGGGCCGCTTCGAGCCGGGTGCCCATCTCCGCGAGCTTGAACGTGATCGCCTGGTGCTTGGCGATCGGCCGGCCAAAGGTCTTCCGCTCCTGGCTGTAGCGCAGGGCCAGCTCGAGCGCCCGCTGCGCGACGCCGACGCCGCGGGCGGCGACGTTGACGCGGCCGACCTCGAGCGCGTCCATCATCTGCACGAAACCCTGGCCCACGCCCTCCGGCCCGCCGAGGATGCGGTCCTCGCCGACCTTGAAGCCATCGAAGACCAGCTCGGTGGACTCCACGCCCTTGTAGCCCATCTTCTTGATCTTCGGGGGAATCCGGAGCCCCGGCATCTCCGCGGCACCGGGCTCCTTCTCGCAGATGAAACAGGTCATTCCCTTGTAGGGCGGGTCGGCCTTGGGGTCGGTCTTGACGAGCACGAAGACGACCCCGGAGAGCAGGCCGTTCGTGACCCACATCTTCTGGCCGCTGACCTCCCAGGCGCCGTCGGCGACCTGCTTGGCGGTGGACTTGATCCCCTGTACGTCGGAGCCGACCTCGGGCTCAGACAGCGAGAAGGCGGCCCGGATCTCCCCCGTGGCCATCTTCGGGAGGAAGTAATCCTTTTGCTCGTCGGTGCCGAACTTCATCAGCAGGTACGAGCCGATGAAGTGGGTGTTCACGACCCCCGAGATCGAGATCCACCCGCGAGAGAGCTCCTCGACGATCATCGCGTAGGTGGTCAGGTCCAATCCCATCCCGCCGTGCTCCTCCGGGATGGTCACCCCGAACAGCCCCAGCTCCTTCATCTGCTCGACGATCGGCTCCGGGTACTTGTCCTCGGAGTCGTACTCCCCGGCGACGGGGATGATCTCGTTGTCGGCGAACTGGTGGACCATCTCGGTGATCGCCTTCTGTTCGTCGGTCTTGTCCGTGTAGGTGTCAGTGGCTACGGCCATGGCTCCTCGTGTTGGTCGGCGGCCAAGGATAATTGGACCTCGTGTCCGAAGTCGTGCACGTCGTCGAGCAGATCCAGGACGCCCTGGGCATGGTCGACGTGGTCGCCGCGATCGATGACGATGAACGGGACGCGCGCGTCCGGCAAACGCTTATGGAGCTGGCGGAGCCGGACTTCGAGGTCGTGATGGTCGGCCCGGCATACGCTGAGGCGACCATCGAGGCCTCCGGGGCCGACGGCTTCCGCGAAGTCTGGACCGACTGGACGAGCCCGTTCGAGAGCTACAGGATCGACCTCGAGCGCATGATCGACGCCGGAGACCGGGTGGTCAGCCTGGTCACCATGTGTGGCAAGACGAGGACGGGCGGCGTCGAGGTCGAGGCGCCTGGCGCGGCCGTGTGGACCGTCGTGGATGGCCGGCTCCGAAGGGTCGAGTTCCACCTCGATCGGGAGGCGGCGCTTCGGGCGGCAGGCCTCAGCCCCGAGCGCCCGGCCTGAGGCCTACAGCTCCCACGCGAAGCAGACCGAGCGCCAGCTCGGGCGCTCGCGCTCGTAGAAGCGATGGGCGTCGGCACGCGTCTCGGCGCTGTCGAGCTCCAGGTGGGTGGCGCCCCGCTCGCGCGCCCACGCCTTTGCCGCGTCGAGCAGCCCCTTGCCGATCCCCACCGAGCGACGCTCGGGGTGAACCGCGAGGTCCTCGACCCAAACCCGGTGGCCGAAGCGAACCGAGAAGAGATCGTGGTAGGCCGTGCAGATGCCCACCAGGGCCCCCGTCCGGTCAATCGCGACGAGGATCGCCGCGTCGTCGGAGTCGATCGCCTGCCCGAGCGCCACGGTGGCGCGCTTCGGGTCCCACTGCGGCGGCGTCATACCGGGCGGCGCGAACAGCCACTCGTATGCGAGCAGCAGCCGCTCCTCCTCGCCGGGCGCGGCGGCTCTGATCTCAAAGGCCACCCCAGGCAGGCTAGACGGCTGATTCCAAGATCGGAGCTTGTACGGTGCCGCTCCCGGATCACTGATCTAGGCTTCCCCCGGAGAGGAACCCGATGCGAAACCCACGCCAATTCGGACACCCCCTTGCGATCGGCGCCCCGCGCCCGCCGCTCGAGATCCCCGTGAAGCCTTCGCGGATGATCCACTTCTTCGATCCCTCGAACGAGAAAATGGCGGCCCGGGTCCCCGAGATGGCCAAGCAGGCCGACATCCTGCTCGGCAACCTCGAGGATGCGATCGCGGCCGACCGCAAGGAGGCCGCGCGCGAAGGCCTGATCGAGGTCGCGAAAGCGACCGACTTCGGCGACACGGCGCTCTGGACCCGGGTCAACTCCCTCGAGAGCCCGTGGGCGCTCGACGACATCGTCCGACTCGTCACCGAGATCGGGGACAAGCTGGAGGTGGTGATGGTCCCCAAGGTCGAGGGGCCCTGGGACATCCACTACGTGGATCGGCTGCTGGCCCAGCTCGAGGCGAAGGTGGGGCTCGAGCGCCCGCTCCTGGTGCACGCCATCCTCGAGACCTCGCTCGGCGTCGTAAACCTCGAGGAGATCGCAACCGCCAGCCCACGGATGCAGGGGATGAGCTTCGGCCCCGCCGACCTGGCGGCGTTTCGCCGCATGAAGACCACCCGCGTGGGCGGCGGGCACCCCGCCTACCGGGTGATCGAGGACCCCGACCCGGACCATCCGGACACCCCCCGGGCGACGGCCCAACAGGATCCCTGGCACTACTCGATCGCGCGCATGGTCGACGCCTGCACCTCGGCCGGCATCCTCCCCTTCTACGGGCCGTACGGGGACATCAAGGACACCCTGGGGTGTGAGACGCAGTTTCGGGCCGCCTTCCTGCTCGGGTGCGTGGGAGCATGGTCACTTCACCCGGCCCAGATCGAGATCGCGAGGAAGGTCTTCAGCCCGCCGCCCGACGAGGTCAAGTTCGCCAAGAAGGTGCTCGAGGCGATCCCCGACGGCCACGGCGTTCACATGATCGACGGCAAGATGCAGGACGACGCGACCTGGAAGCAGTGCAAGGTGATGGTCAACCTGGCGGAGCTGCTCGCCAAGAAGGACCCTGAGCTGGCCAAGGCCTACGAGCTCTGATCGGCCCGGCGGGCCTCCAGTGCGGGGCCACCATGATGGCGCCGCAGCCTGCGATGGCGATGGCGAAAGAGGGCGCCGACAATCGTCGCGGCGAGCTTTGCCATGCCGGGGATCCAGGCAACCGCTGAACTGAGCTCGAAGCCAAGTCGATCCGTTACGCGGCAGGCATCGTCGCCGTCGGGCTCCACGACGCGCTCGTGCTGCCAGACCGTGAACGCGAGCGTCCGCGAGCGCTCCAGGAAGCGGCGCCCCGGCTCGAGCTCGGCCAGACAAAGATCGTCGTAGTCGACGGGCACCAGTCCGCCGAGGAGGATCCAGCTCCGCCCGAGCTGCTCGCCGACCTCGAGCTCGTCGATCGTCTTGCCGCGCAGCGCTCGCGGCATGGTCATCCGCAGCACGGGGCGCAGCTCGTCGTTGATCCCCTCCTCGGTGACCGCGCGAGCCCACACGTCCGCCGCAGCGCAGCGGAGGGCGGAGGACTGCTCGACCGCGTGCACGCCGGAGAGCCGGCGCTCAGGACCGCGGTTCGAGCACCACGATCGGGATCTCGCGGTCGGCGGCGCGGCGCTGGTAGACCGCGTAGCCGGGGTAACGCCGGTTCACGAGCTCCCAGAGGCGCGGGCGCTCCTCGGCGGTTGCAGCGCGAGCCCGGTACGGGCGCTCGGTCCCGTCGATCGAGAAGCTGACGTCGGGGTTGGCGACCGCATTCAGGTACCAGGCGGGGTGCTTGACGTCGCCTCCCCTGGAGGCGACGAGCAACACGTTCTCACTGTCCTGCGTCCAGACCAGCGGTGTCGTGCGCTCCACTCCCGTGCGAGCGCCCCGTCCGACCAGGAAGCCCACGCGGCCGCGCCCCGCCGTGGTCACACGCCCACCAGTCAGACGCAACAGCCCCCGATCGAGGTGGGGCGCGACGTGAACGTAGAACCACGACCCCGGCCGCGACGAGACCAGGGGGATCGCCAGCCGCTCATAAAGCGGCCGGCTCCGGTCGCTCTCAGTCGCCGCCGACACGCCGCTCGAGGGCCTCGAGCTGCTCCTGCAGCTCGTCCGGGAGCCGATCGCCGAAGCGCGCCAGGTGCTCCTTCACCTGCGTCAGCTGCTCGCGGACCAGGTGCGCGTCCACGTGCAGAAGCTCCGCCATCTCGTCGGCCGAGATGTCGAGCCCGTCGGCGTCGAGCTCGCCGTCGGCCGGCACCAGACCGATGGGCGTCTCGACCGTCTGCCCCTCGCCATCACACCGGCGACAGACCCACTCGAGGACGCGGCTGTTCTCGCCGAATCCGGGCCAGATGAACGTGCCGTCGGCGTCCTTGCGGAACCAATTGACGAGGAAGACCCGCGGCAGCTTCGCGTCGTCGTGGTCGCTTCCGATCCGCAACCAGTGGGCGAAGTAGTCGGCCATGTTGTAGCCGCAGAACGGCAGCATCGCCATCGGGTCGAAGCGCAGCTTCCCCACCTCGCCAGCCGCCGCCGCCGTCGTCTCGACCGACATCGTGGCGCCGAGGAACACTCCGTGGTCCCAGTCGAAAGCCTCGGTGACCAACGGGACAGTGCTCGCCCGGCGACCCCCGAACAGGAAGGCGTCGATCGGAACCCCGTCAGGGTCCTCCCACTCCGGGGCGATCGAGGGGCACTGGGAGGCGTGGGCGGTGAACCGAGCGTTCGGGTGAGCGGCGGGGCCGTCGGACTCCGGGGTCCAGTCCTCGCCGCGCCAATCGATCGCATGGTCCGGCGGCTCGCCCGTCATCCCCTCCCACCACACGTCGCCGTCGTCGGTCCGCGCGCAATTGGTGAAGATCGTGTTCCGCTCGATCGTCTCCATCGCGTTCGGGTTCGTCTTGTGGCTGGTGTTCGGGGCGACCCCGAAGAAGCCGGCCTCCGGGTTCACCGCGTACAGACGCCCGTCCTCGCCGAACTTCATCCAGGCGATGTCGTCCCCGACCGTCTCGGCGGTCCATCCCTCGAGCGTCGGGATCAGCATCGCCAGGTTGGTCTTGCCCGAGGCCGACGGAAAGGCCCCGGCGACGTATTTGACGTCACCGGCGGGAGAGGTCAGCTTCAGGATCAGCATGTGCTCGGCCATCCAGCCCTCGTCCCGCGCCATCGCCGAGGCGATCCGAAGCGCGAAGCACTTCTTGCCGAGCAGCGCGTTGCCGCCGTAACCCGACCCGTAGGACCAGATCTCCCGCGTCTCCGGAAAGTGGACGATGTACTTGTTGTCCGCATTGCAGGGCCACGCGATGTCCTCCTGCCCCTCCTCCAGTGGAGCTCCGAGCGAGTGCAGGCAGGGGACGAAGTCCCCGTCGGCTCCCAGCACCTCGAGGGCGCCCTTCCCCATCCGCGTCATGATCCGCATCGAGGCGGCCACGTAGGCGGAGTCGGTCAGTTGGATGCCGACGTGGGCGATGTGCGACCCAAGCGGCCCCATTGAGAACGGGACCACGTACATCGTGCGGCCGCGCATCGAGCCCTTGAAGAGGTCCTTGAGGACGTTGCGCATCTCGGCCGGGTCCCGCCAGTTGTTGGTAGGCCCGGCGTCGTCCTCGCTCTCGGAGCAGATGAAAGTCCGGTCCTCGACCCTGGCGACGTCGCCCGGGTCCGAGCGCGCGAGGTAGGAGTTGGGCCGCTTCGCGTCCGAGAGCCGCTCGAAGGTCCCGTTCTCCACCAGCTCCTGGCAGAGCCGGTCGTACTCCTCCGCCGAGCCGTCGCACCACTGGACGGCGTCAGGCTCGGTCAGCTCGGCGAACTCCTCGACCCAGGCGATCAGCTTCTGGTTCTGGGTCGCGGCCTGCGCCGCTGCCGTGGTCTCGCTCAAGGTTGGGATCAACTCCTCTCTCGTGTCAGTAAGCACAAACGTCCAGGCATGAGGCCCCGGACGTGGAACCCATTCTTTCGCAGACTGGGCGCTGACGCGGTCAGATAGGGTCCCGCGCTCGAAATGAGGTTCTACGAGTACGAGTCTCGCCGCATCGTAGAGTGGGCGGGGATCCCGGTCACGAAATACGGCTTCTGCACGACCGCCGATCAGGCACGCGACGCGGCGGCCGAGATCGGCGGGCCGGTGGTGATCAAGTCGCAGGTGCTGACGGGCGGGCGGATGAAGGCGGGCGGCGTCAAGTTCGCCGACTCGCCCGATGAGGCGGCCGAGCACGCCTCAGCCATCCTCGAGCTCGAGATCAACGGCCACATGCCGCGCGGCGTGCTCGTGGACCCCAAGGCCGAGATCGCGCAGGAGTACTACGCCAGCGTGATCTGGGACGGGACGGCGAAGCGCCCGATGATGCTGTTCAGTGACATGGGCGGCATCGACATCGAGGAGGTGGCCGAGTCACACCCCGAGCAGGTCGGGCGCGGCCATCTCTCCAGCCTGCTGCCGATCTCGGACTTCCAGTCGAAGCAGGTGATCGCCCAGACCGGCGTCACCGGCTCGGAGCTGACCCGCGCCACCCCGATCCTCGCCCGGCTCGCGCTCCTCGCGCGCGACTGCGACATGACGCTCGCCGAGATCAACCCGCTGGCCCGGCTCGAAGACGGCAGCTTCGTGGCCCTCGACGCCCACATGGAGATGGAGAACGAGGCCAAGCCGCGCCAGCAATCGCTCCTGGACGAGCTGGGCATCGAGCCAGGCGACACCCGAGAGCCATATGAGCCGAGCGAGTTCGAGCGCAACGTCACGGCGATCGACGCGGCCGATCACCGAGGCGTGATCCAGGGCAAGGACCACGGCTTCGCCGGCAACCTGGGGCTCGTGATCGGCGCCGGTGGCGGCTCCCTCACCCTGACCGACGCGGTCCGCAGCCAGGGCGGGCGCCCCGCCAACTACACCGAGATCGGCGGCAACCCCTCCGTCGCCAAGGCCTGCGGCCTGGCCAAGGAGGTGCTGCGAAAGGACGGGGTCGAGAAGATCGCCGTGATGATGTCGATCGTCTCCAACACGCGGGTGGACATTGTCGCCCGGGGCGTCATCAAGGCCTGCCTGGAGCTGGACAAGGACCCGGCCGAGACGATCGCCATCTTCCGCATCCCGGGCGCCTGGGAGGAGGAGGGGGAGAAGATCCTTCGACGCTACGGGGTCGAGTACTGCGACCGCACCGTCTCCATGTGGGACGCCGCCGGTCGGGCCGTGGCGAAGATCCAGGGTGGTCCTGGCGACAACCCCGAAGCCCCCGTACGCGCAGCGGAGGAGGTGTCGGGGAGTTGATCCTGCTGGACAGCGACTTCACCTTCATCGTCCAGGGAATCACGGGGCGGGAGGCGGTCAATCTCACGCGCGAGTGCCTCGACTACGGCTCGCGCGTCGTCGGCGGCGTCACGCCTGGCCGCAGGGGCCGCGAGGTCCACGGAGTCCCCGTCTACGACACCGTGCAGCAGGTCACGGAGGCCGTGGGGTACGTCCCCAAGGGCTCGGTGGTCACCGTCCCCCCCGCGTTCACCAAGGACGCGGTGTTCGAGGCGATCGAGGCCGGGATCGAGCTCATCGTCATCGTCACCGAGCGAATCCCGCGCCGCGACGTGGCAGAGATGGTCGAGCTTGCCGGGATGCGCGAAGCCCGAATCATCGGCCCCAATTGCCTCGGGGTGATCGTGCCCCAGGTCTGCAAGATGGGCGGAATCGGAGGGCCGGCCAAGGATGCCGCGAAGGCCTACACCCCCGGGCCCATCGGCGTCATGTCCCGAAGCGGCGGCATGACGACGGAGATCTCCTCGACCCTGACCGCCGCGGGCCTCGGCCAGTCCACGGCGGTCTCGATCGGCGGCGACGCGATCATCGGGTCAACGTACGCGGAGCTGATGCCGCTGTTCGAGGACGACCCCGACACGCGGGCGATCGTGATCTACACGGAGCCCGGCGGGCGAATGGAGGCGCAGCTCGCCGAGTGGGTCGCCGAGAGCGAGTCCAGGCTTCCGATCGTCGCCTTCATGGCCGGGCGGTTCATGGATTCCGAGGAGATGAAGGGGATGAGCTTCGGCCACGCGGGGACGATCGTCGAGGGCAAGGACGACACCGCGACAGAGAAGATCGCGCGTATGGAGGCGGCGGGGATCCCCGTCGTCGAGCGGATCGACGAGATCCCCGACGCCGTCAAGGACAAGCTCGGGGTGGCGGCGTGAGCGGGAAGACGCTGACCGGTCTCTTCATCGATGTCGATGTGGACAGCTCGATCGCGAACGACGCGGAGCTCGCGGCGAAGCTCGCCGAGGTTTGCCCGGTCGACATCTTCACCGCCGACAACGGGCGGGTTGAGACCGTGTCGGAGAATCTGGACGAGTGCGTGCTTTGCGAGCTCTGTCTCGAGGCGGCGCCGGACGGCGCGCTGGCGATCAAGAAGCTCTACGACGGCACCGAGCTTCGGCGCTAACCCGCGACGAGGCTGGGTGGAAAGGCCGATTGTGGGGTTGACCTCCGTCTCGGGGGTGAACGCCACACTCGGGGGCTAGCGGCAGACTACGCCGGCGTGAACTCGATCGAGACGCGATGAACTTCATCGAGGACGTGCTGGAGCGCTTTCCGTCGGCGCGGCCGGCCCTGGTGACGATCTCCCGCGACGGCGAGCGCCGTGAATGGGGATTCGGCGAGCTCATCGCTCGCAGCGCCGGCCTGTCCGGGGCGTTCGCGGCCCGCGGGGTTAAGCGCGGCGACGTCGTGATGACCCTGATCGGAAACCGGATCGAGTGGGTGCTCACGATGCTCACCTGTTGGCGAATCGGAGCGATCGCCCTTCCCTGCAACACGCAGCTTCGACGCCACGACCTCCAGCTGCGCGTCTCGGCGGCCAACCCGACCCTTTGCGTGGGCGCCGACGATCTGCTCGCCGAGCTGCCGGACGGGGTGCCCGGCATGACCCTGGGGGAGGTCGCCCTCGTGATGGACGAGGAGCGCCCCCAGGAGCCGCCCGCCGCCGCCGATGACCTCGGCCCCGAGGATGCGGCCCTGATCGTGTTCACCTCGGGGACAACCGGCGAGCCTCGCGGCGCTCTGCACACGCAACGCTACCTCGCCGCCCAAAGGGCCCAGGCCGAGCACTGGCTCGGGGCGCGCGAGGGTGAGCTGGTCTGGTGCACCACCGCGACCGGCTGGTCGAAGTCCGCCCGCAACGTCTTCGTCGCGCCCTGGCTCTGCGGGGCCGCCGCCCTGCTTCACGAAGGGCGCTTCGACCCGGTCGAGCGCCTGGAGCTGATGGAGAGCGAGCGGGTGAACGTCCTCTGCCAGGCCCCCACCGAGTACCGGATGATCGCCAAGCGCGCCGAGATCCGCCCGCAGCCGGCGCTGCGCCGGATGGTCTCGGCCGGGGAGGCCCTCAACCCCGACGTGATCCATGCGTTTCGCGATGGCCTCGGCCTGGACATCTGCGACGGCTACGGCCAGACGGAGACCGGCCACGTGAGCGGCAGCCTGGTCGGGGACGAGGTCCGTGATGGCTCGATGGGCCGGCCCCTGCCCGGCTTCGAGGTTCGCACGGTCGACGGCGAGCTCCAGGTGAAGCGGGCCAGCTGCCCCACGTTCTTCAGCCGGTACCTGGACAGCGAGCCGTTTGCGGGCGAGTGGTGGCCGACCGGAGACGTGGTCCGCGAGGACGAGGACGGCTACCTCTGGTACGAGGGACGCCACGACGACCTGATCCTGTCGTCCGGGTATCGGATCGGGCCGTTCGAGGTCGAGTCGGCGCTCCTCACCCATCCTGCCGTCGCCGAGGCGGCGGCGGTCGCCGCGCCGGATCCCGAGCGCGGCTCCGTCGTGCGGGCGATCGTCGTCCTGCGCGAGGGCCAGCCGGGCGACGAGCTCGCCCGCCAACTCCAGGAGCACTGCAAGCGCGTGGCGGCCCCGTACAAGTTCCCGCGAATCGTCGAGTTCGCGGACGAGCTACCCAAGACCGCGAGCGGCAAGATCAAGCGGGCCGAGCTTCGCGCGGCCGCGGCGCACTGACCGCTCGTGCGCCGCTCCCCGTTCGCCGCCTTCGCCGGCATCTTCGTCGTCACGCTGCTGTCGCTGATGGCGGTCGGCGCGGTCCTCCCCGTGCTGCCGCGCTTCGTCAGGGGACCTCTCGACTCGGGCAACATCACGGTCGGCGTCGTGGTGGGCTCCTACGCGCTGACGGGACTTGCGATGCGACCCCTCGCCGGCCGGCTCGCGGATCATCGCGGTCGGCGGCCAACCGTGGTCCTCGGCACGCTGCTCGCGGCGCTGGCGGGGGTGCTCTACCTCCTCCCCACCGGGCTCCCCGGCCTGATCGGCGCGCGACTGGTGCTCGGCATGGGCGAGGGCACGGTGTTCACCGCGGGGTCCGCCTGGATCGTCGATCTAGCCCCGCCGGGACGCCGCGGGCGGGTCATCGGCCTCTACGGCCTCGCCGTCTGGAGCGGGCTGAGCATCGGGCCGTCGATCGGCGAGTGGCTCTACCACGCAGCAGGCTTCAACCTGGTCTGGACGTTCGCCGCCGCGGCCCCGCTCCTCGGAGCGCTCGTCGCGCTTCGCATCCCGGACCCCTTCGAGCCCTCGCCACACGCGGCCCGGGGTCCCCTGATCGCACGCGAGTCGATCCGCCCGGGGATCGGGCTCTCGCTCGCCAGCGTGGGCTACGCGGCGATGGCCTCCTTCATCGTGCTCGACCTTCAGGCTCAGGGCAACTCGCACGGGGCGATCGCCTTCACCGTGTTCGCAGCCACCGTCGTGCTGACCCGCCTGCTGGCCGGCGACCTCCCCGACCGGATCGGCCCGCTTCGCTGTGCCGCGGGCGCCGCCGCGGTCGAGTCGGTTGGCCTGTCCCTGATCGCGCTGGCCACCGGCCTGCCGATGGCGATCGTGGGAGCGGCGGCGATGGGGACCGCCTTCTCGCTGCTCTACCCCTCGCTCTCGCTCGTGGTGGTGAACCGGGTGGCCGAGGCGCGACGCGGTGCAGCGCTCGGCACCTTCACCGGCTTCTTCGACCTCGGGGTCGGGCTCGGTGCGCCCTTGGCGGGCGTGGCCGCCGCCGTCGGCGGCTATTCGGCAGCCTTCTGGCTCGGCGCCGGGTGCGCGCTCGGCACCCTGAGCGTGGCCATGGCGCTCAGAAGAGCCGGGGCTGCCGCTCCGGCGGTGGGCTGAGGCCCTCGTCCGAGGGGGCGCTTGCGCGCGGGCGGAAACCGCCGCTTGGCCCACCGCGACGGCCGCGTCGCACCATCGCCGCCAGCCGATCGGCCTCGGGCCGCGACATGTACGCGCCCCGCTCATAGAGCTCCTCGTACCGAGGCAGGAGATCCGGGCGGTGCTCGCGCAGCCAGTCGAACCAGATGTCGCGCACCTCTCCGCGCAGGTGAAGCGCCACGCCCCCGATCGAGTCGGCGCCGGCCTCCCCGAGAAGGTCGAGGAGCGGCTGGACCTGATCCGGCGAGTCGTTGACGCCCGGGATCAGCGGCGCGATCAGGACGCCCGTACGGACCCCCGCTCGCTTCAGCTCCGCCACCGCCTCGATCCGCTTCCTCGGGTGAGGGGTGTGGGGCTCGGTCGCTCGCCACGCCTTCTCATCCAGGGTGGGGATCGACAGGTTGGCGGTGAACTCGGTCCGCTCGGCGATCTCTCGCATCAGCTCGAGATCGCGGAGGAGGAGCGGCGACTTGGTCAGCACCGAGCAGGGGTTGGAGAAGTCGCGCATCGCCTCCCAGATCCCCGGCATCAGCTCGTAGCGGCCCTCGACCCACTGGTAGGGGTCGGTGTTGGTGCCCAGCGCCACGTGCTCTCCGCGCCAGGATGGGCGAGCCAGCTCGGCGCGAAGCAACTCGGGCACGTTGACCTTGACGACTATCTGGCGCTCGAAGTCCTCGCGCGCGTTGAAGTCGAGGTAGGTATGTGTGGGGCGAGCGAAGCAGTAGACGCATGCATGCGAGCAGCCCCGATACGGATTGATCGTGTATCGAAACGGCATGCGAGAGCGCTTCGGGACCTCGTTGATCGCCGAGCGGGCACGGACCTCGTAGAACCGGGTCCCAAGCGCCTCCGGCGCATCGAATGTCCGGACCACCGCCGGCTCCTTGAACCCGGGGAGCGCCGCCTCGCGCTCGCTTTCGACCGTCAGGTTCTCCCACCTCATGCGAACAGATGTTCGCATGCCTCTCGGACGCATCGGGCCATGTGCCCGCGAGGGTAGAGCCGGCCACCTGCCTACAATCAAATGACAGGCGCGGAGCGCCCATCGATTTGACGAAAGCCACCGAGGAGAAAGAGCGCGTCGTCGTCCGATTTGCCGGCGACTCGGGCGACGGAATACAGCTCGCCGGCGACCGCTTCGCGGCAGCGACGGCCCTCGTCGGCAACGACCTGGCGACGCTCCCGAACTTCCCAGCCGAGATCCGGGCGCCGGCCGGAACCGTGGCGGGCGTCTCGGCCTTCCAGATCCACTTCGCTTCGCGCGACATCCTGACCCCGGGCGGGCAGCCGAACGTGTTGGTCGCGATGAACCCGGCGGCGCTGAAGGCGAACCTCACCGAGCTCGAGCGGGGCGGGATCGTGATCGCGAACGAGGACGCCTTCGGCGACCACAACCTGCGCAAGGCCCAGTACGACGGCAACCCGCTCGAGGACGGGACGCTCGACGAGTACCAGGTCTTCCGCGTCCCCATGACCTCGATGACTGTGCGGGCGACCGAGGGCATCGACGGGATCACGGCCCGCGACGCGGCGCGCTCCAAGAACCTCTTCGCGCTGGGGCTGGTCTCCTGGATGTACAGCCGTCCCACGGACGCCACCATTCGATGGATCGAGGCGAAGTTCGCCTCCAAGCCGCCGATCATGGAGGCCAACGTCGCGGCGTTCCGGGCCGGGTACAACTTCGGCGAGACGGCGGAGCTGCTGCACGTCCACTACGAGGTCAAGGCAGCGCCCGCGGAGCCCGGGACCTACCGCGGCATCAACGGCACCACGGCGGCGGCCCTCGGGTTGATCGCCGCGAGCGTCCGGAGTGGCCTGCCGCTGTTCCTCGCGAGCTACCCCATCACGCCGGCGTCGGAGCTCCTTCACGAGCTCTCCCGCCACAAGCGCTTCGGGGTTCGCACCGTGCAGGCGGAGGACGAGATCGCGGCCGCGAACATGGCGCTGGGCGCGTCGTTTGGGGGGCATCTCGGGGTCACCGCCTCCAGCGGGCCCGGCATGGACCTGAAGCAGGAGACGATCGGGCTCGCTACCGCGCTCGAGCTTCCCCTAGTCGTGATCGACGTGCAGAGGGCCGGCCCCTCCACGGGAATGCCCACCAAGACCGAGGCGGCGGACCTTCTGATGGCGATTCACGGTCGCCACGGCGAGTCGCCGCTGCCCGTCGTCGCCGCGTCCACGCCGGCGCAGTGCTTCGACGCGGTGCTCGAGGCCGCGCGCATCGCCGTCGTCTACCGGACCCCCGTGATCCTGCTGTCCGACACCTTCCTCGCCAACTCGTCGGAGCCCTGGCAGATCCCCGACGCGGCCGGCCTACCCGAGATCGAGCCCGCATTCGCGACCGGTTCGAACCACGACGGGGAGTTCTGGCCCTACCTTCGCGACGAGCGCCACGTGCGTCCGTGGGCCCTGCCGGGAACGGAGGGCCTCCAGCACGTGATCGGAGGGCTCGAGAAGGAGGACGGGACCGGACACATCAGCTACGAGCCCGCCAACCACGCGCTGATGACACGGCTCCGGGCGGAGAAGATCGCCGGGATCGCCGCGGATGTCGGCGAGCTGGAGGTGGACCGCGTGGACGGAGCGGAGATGCTCGTGCTCGGCTGGGGCTCCACCTATGGAGCGATCAAGGGCGCCGTCAGACGGGTGCGCCTGCGGGGCGAAAAGGTTGACTCGGCCCACCTCCATCACCTCAACCCCCTGCCGCGCAACACCGGCGATGTCGTGCGCTCCTACGAGAAGGTGCTGATCCCGGAGATGAACACCGGGCAGCTCGCGACGATCATCCGCGCCGAGTTCCTCGTCGACGCGCTCAGTTACAACCGGGTCGACGGGCTCCCCATCTTCGCCGAGGAGCTTGACGAAGTGATCACGGAGCGGCTATGACGGGCTCGAACGGCAGCAACGGCGCCGCTCCCCTCGGCCTCACCAAGAAGGACTTCGCGTCCGACCAGGAGACGCGCTGGTGCCCTGGCTGCGGCGACTACGCGATTCTCGCCACCGTGCAGCAGTTCCTGCCCGAGCTGGGGCTGCCGCCGGAGCGAATCGTGTTCGTGGCAGGGATCGGGTGCGCGGGGCGCTTCGCCTACTACATGAACACCTATGGGGTCCACGGCATCCACGGTCGCGCCCCGGCACTGGCCACCGGCCTGGCGCTCGCGCGCTCGGACCTCTCCATCTGGGTGGTGAGCGGCGACGGCGACGCGCTCTCGATCGGCGGCAACCACCTGATCCACGCCCTCCGGCGCAACGTGCCCATCAAGATCCTGCTGTTCAACAACCAGATCTACGGCCTGACCAAGGGGCAGTACTCGCCGACCAGCGAGGAGGGCAAGATCACCAAGTCGACCCCGTTCGGGTCCCTCGATCACCCGTTCAACCCGCTCGCCCTGGCGCTCGGCGCGGAGGCCACCTTCGTCGCGCGGACCGTGGACACGGACCGTGAGCACCAGGCGGATGTGCTTCGAGCCGCCGCGGCGCACAAGGGATCGGCCCTGATCGAGATCTACCAGAACTGCAACGTCTTCAACGACGGGGCGTTCGACGCCGTCAGGGGCAAGGGCAGGGAGGCGAACCAGATCCGCCTGGAGGACGGGAAGCCCATCCGGTTCGGCGCCGAATCCGAGCGCGGGGTGGTCCGCGGCGCGGACGGGCGGCTGCGGTTGGAGAGCGTGTCGGAGGTCGGCGAGGACGCCCTCGTCGTTCACGACGCTCGCGACCCGAACCCGAGCCAGGCCTTCTCCCTGGCCCACCTGAGCGAGCGGCCCAACGGCCCCACGCCGATCGGCGTCTTCCGCGCGGTCGAGAGGCCGAGCTTCTCCGAGTCGCTCACCGGCGAGCTCGAGGCCGCTCGCGCGGGGGTCGGCACGGAGGAGCTCGACGCGCTGCTTCGCTCCGGCGACACCTGGACGGTCGAGTAGCCCCAGCGCGATTCACGCAGGGGCCACGCCGGGGCCTTCGGCGTGGCGCCCATCGCGGCAGATCCCTAGCCGGCCTCCTTGCTCGCGGCGACCCTGGGCGGGATGGAGGGCTCCACCCGCAGCAGGCGCGCCGGGCGCCGCGGCAGTACCCAGTTCCAGCGTCCGAACAGGGACACCACCGCCGGCACGAGAAGCGCCCGGATGACCGTCGCGTCGAGCAGGACGCCCGCGGCCAGGCCGGTCGCGAACATCTTCAGGTCGGTGCCCGGACCGGAGGCCAGCGAGACGAACGCTAGGAACAGGATCAACGCCGCGCTCGTCACCAGGCGACCGGTGCGACCGATCCCGCGGATGACCGCCGTCCGCGTATCGCCGGTGGCGTCGTACTCCTCCCGCATCCGCGACAGGATGAATACCTCGTAGTCCATCGAGAGGCCGAACAGGAAGGCGAACACCATCAACGGGATCCACGCCGGGACGGAGCCAGTGGCGTCGATCCCCCACAGCAGGTCCGAGCCGTGCCCGTTCTGCCACACGATCGCCAGCACGCCCCATGCGGCGGCCACGCTGGCGACGTTGAGGATCACAGCCTTCAGCGGCAGCAGCAGCGAGCGGAACGCCCGCGCCAGCAGGATGAAGGTCACCACCGCGATCAGCGCGATCATCAGCGGGAAGTTGCCGTAAACGGCGCTGATGAAGTCGGCGTTCTGCGCCGGCAGACCACCGACCTGAACGTCGGCTCCGGCGCGGTGTGCCGCCACGCGCGCCCGGTCGAGTGTCGCCCGCCCGGCGGATGTGGAGTCGTCGGCGACCGGGAAGGCGAGCACCTCGGCGGTCCCACCGGAGCGCCACTGGGAGGATTCCGGCGCAACCGCCCCATGCATGCCGTCCACCTGGCTCAGGTCGTTCGCGACCCGGTCGGGGCTGGTCGCGGTCGTCAGCACCTCGTAAGGCAGGAGCGCCCCAGAGCCGATGCCGGAGTCCTCGAGCGCAGTCAGGCCCTCCTTGGCGTCGCCGTGCTTGGCGATCGTGTTCGGGCTGGCGTCGCCGAGGGTCAGGCCGGTCGCCGCGACGATCAACACCGCGAGCACCGCAACCGCGCTGAAGGCGGCGATCCAGCGCCGCCGCACGACGATTTCGGCCCAGCGCGTCCACGCCTTGCTGGCGCGGTCATCCGTGCGCCGGTGGGGCCAGTCGAGCCGCTGGCCCACCTTCGAGAGCACGACCGGAAGCAGGGTGATCGCGACCAGGGTGCTGACCAGCGGGATCAGCATGCCTCCATAGCCCATGCTTCGCAGGAAGGGCACCGGAAGCGCGACCATCGCCAACAGACCGATCGCCACCGTCGTCCCACTGAAGACGACGGCCCGTCCCGCGGTCTCCATCGCGCGCTGGACGGCCTCGTCCCCGGTTCGTCCGTGGGCGCGCTCCTCACGCCACCGCGAGACGACCAGCAATGAGTAGTCGATCGCGATCCCGAGCCCCACCAGGGCGATCAGGAACTGCACCACCGGCGAGATGTCCGTGAACGTGGTCAAGCCCCAGACCAGGAGAAACGTGGTCATGATCGAGACGATCGCCATCGCGATCGGCACGAAGGCCAGGAACGACGCGAAGACGAACGCGAGCACGATCAGGGCGCCCAGGCCGCCCAGCAGGGACTCGAGGAGCACCCCGGTCCCGCTGTCGCCACCGGACTCGTTCTGAAGCGCATCGAAGCCGCTCACGTGAACGGGTGCACCCGAGACGTCGGTGTCCCGAACGGCCGCGCGGGCCGCCTTGGCCGCGTCCGGGTTCTCGCCGAAGGCGGAGTTCGGGTCCGGCTTCGGATACACGATCGCGAACGTGGTGCGGCCGTCACTCGAGACGAAGCTTCGACTGCCCGTGGAGGCGTAGGAGGCGATCCGCGCGTCGGGCAGCGCCCCCTCGAGCTTTTGGTCAACCCGCTGGAGCTGGGCCCGCACGCCGGGCGAGTTGACGGTCTCGCCGGAGGGCAGCGTGACCACCGGAACGATCGGCGCCGTGTCGCCCCCCATTCCGTGGAAGTGCTGGGAGATGGCGACGTTCGTCTCCCAGCCTTCCTTGCCGGGAACGGAGAACTTCTGGTCGAGGGCCTTGGTCGCCGAGTTGGCGGACGCGATCCCGACTACGGTCAGCGCAATCCAGAACAACGTGACAATGCGCTTGTGGGCCAGGACCCACCGGGTTATCGCGGACACCGCCTTACCTCCTCAGATCGTTTTGAGAGCCAACGATTTGTAGCATAAATAGTCTGAACGCCGTAGGATACGTCAGGATGCTGCCAGTCAAGACCCACCGCGGCCCGGAAACTCATCGGCCAGGGAGTCCGCGTCCCGAGCGCCCGCCGCACCCGCGCTCCCACAGGCTGGATCAAACAAGCCCATGGACGGCGCGTCAGTGAGCTGCGTCACTCAAGCCGTGACGTGGCGGGCGCTCAGCCCGCGCTCCCCCACCCTCCGGAAGACGCCTCGCGTCGACTTAGGATGATCGCGCGCCATGCGCTTCGACCGACCGCCGCCTGAGCCGCTCGCGAGCGCCCCCGGCTTCCTGCTGTCGTGGAACGGACAGCGCACCGCCCACACGTTCGCCGAGGCGCTCAAGCCCCTCGGCCTGAAGCCTCCTCACTTCGGGGTGTTGACGCTGATCGACAGCGACCCTGGCACCACCCAGCAGGAGCTGGTCGATCGCTCGATGATCGATCCGAGCTCGATGGTGGCCGTCATCGACGAGCTCGAGGAGCTCGGGCTCGCCGAGCGCCAGACCCACCCCAGCGACCGACGAAAGCATGCGGTCCACCTGACGGACCAGGGGCGCAAGACGCTCCAGCGTGCCCGCGCGTCCGCGATCGAGACCGCGAAGGAGCTCTTCGCGCCGCTCAGCGCAGCCGAAACGGAGACGCTCCGCCTCCTGCTGCGAAAGCTCGCTGGAGTTGCGGAGGTGCCTGCCGGGTCAGGCCGGAGCCCTAGCCCGCCGCCCCCGGACGCGGAACGGAGGAGGCGGCGGCAGTAATTTGGCGCGGGTTGACGATCGGGCGCAGGTTGGGCTCGATCTCCCCGCGTAGATGCTCGATGAAGGGGGGCAGCGAGAGCTTCTCGCCGAGCCTCTCGATCGGCTCGTCGATCGCGAATCCCTCTCCTCCAAGGGTGGCGATCTCAAACAAGACGCCGCTCGGCTCCAGGAAGTAGACGGAGCGGAAGTAGAACCGGTCGATCACGGGGGTGGGCCTCATCCCGGCTGCGATCACTCGGTCGCGCCACTCTTCGTGCTCCTCGGCTGGAGACGCCCATGCGACGTGGTGCACGGTGCCGGCGCCCTGGACGCCGGGCTCCGCGGGAGGGTCCTGGTAGGCGTAGAAGGAGCCGCGCCTTTGCCCCCTTCGCTCCCAAAGAACGCCGTGATCCCACTCTTCGCGGAGTGAGAACCCGAGCGTCTCGCCCAACAGCTCGCGACTGCGGTCCGGCTCGGAGGTGTAGGCGCAGACACCGTCGAACCCCTGGAGCGCCAGCCCGGCGGGAATCTCGGGGTGATTGGCGATCAAGGGCTCGTCGCCGGTGTCGGACACCCTCAGCTCGTGCTCGAGGCCCTCGTGGTCGCGGAATCGCAGTGCGTCACGCCCCTCCACCCTGCTGACGTCGACGTCGCGCTCGCCCAGGCGCTCGCTCCAAAAGTCCAGCGACGCGGCCGAGCCGACGCGCCAGACGACCCGGTGGATCATCCCGTCGCCGGCCCGCCCTGGAGCGGCCCCGGGGTACTCGAAGAAGGTGATGTCGGAGCCCGGCTCGCCCTTCTCGTCCGCGTAAAAAAGGTGGTAGACGCTCGGGTTGTCCTGGTTGACGGTCTTCTTCACCAAGCGAAGCCCCAGCACGCCGGCGTAGAAATCGACGTTGCGCTGCGCGTCTGCGGTGATCGCCGTTACGTGGTGGATCCCCTCGAGCTCCATCCCCCTTGGGACCATACCGACCGTCCGGTGCGGCCAACGCGCGGGTGCCAGCTTGTACACAGGAGGAAGCCCCGGATCGCTACCCTCGCGGCTTCAGCCACGCATACCAAGGGGAGAGTAGATGTCCGTCGAGACCACCGCCGCCGGCCAGTCCGCGATTGATCGCAAGCGAATCGCGCAGTTGACCGAGCGCGAGATGGCCAGGCTCACCGAGCGCACCCCCGCTTCCAGGGATCGGTACGAGCGGGCGGTCAAGGTGATGCCCGGCGGCGTGCCGTCGTCGTTCCAGGAGAACGACCCTTGGCCGGTCTACATCGAGCGTGGGCAGGGGACCGCCGTGTGGGACGTGGACGGCCACGAGTACGTCGACTTCCACAACGGCTTCGGGGTGATGTGCATTGGGCACGCCAACCCGACGGTGGGAGCGGCGGTCAAGGCGCGCGTCGACCTCGGGACCCACTTCGCAGCGCCCACCGACGGGTCGATCGTCGTCGCGGAGGAGCTGACGCGGCGGTTCGGACTCCCCCAATGGCGTTTCACGAATTCTGGGACCGAGTCGACCATGGACGCCGTCCACCTGGCGCGCGGCGCCACGGGCCGCGACATGATCCTCAAGATCGAGGGCTCATACCACGGGCACCACGACGCCGTGATGGTTTCCGTGTATCCGGAGCTCGACGAGCTTGGAGATCGGGACGATCCCAACTCGGTCCCGTATGGCGCCGGCTATCCGCGGGCGCTGACGGACCTGACCCGGGCCGTCCCCTTCAACGACGCCGACGCCCTCGAATCGGCGCTCAACAAGCTCGAGGGACAGGTGGCGGGCCTGATCATGGAGCCGGCGATGATGAACATCAACGTGATCCCGCCGGTGCCCGGCTATCTTGAGCGGGTCCGGGAGCTGACCGCGGCGCACGGCGTCAAGCTGATCTTCGACGAGGTCAAGACCGGGGCCACCATTGCCTACGGCGGGGCGACCCAGCGATTCGGCGTTCAGCCGGACCTGATCACCCTCGCGAAGGCCGTCTGCGGGGGTTATCCGGGCGGCGCGATCGGGATGACCGAGGAGATCGCCGAGCTGGTCTCCAGCGGCAAGGTCCATCAGTACGGGACCTTCAACGGCAACCCGCTCGTGATGGCCGCGGCCCAGGCAACGTTGACCGAGGTGCTCACCGAGGACGTCTACCCGGGACTGGAGCGCAAGAACGAGCGGCTCAAGGCCGCCTGTCAAGAGGTCGTCGACCGCTACGGGCTGCCCGCCTACACCGAGGTCATGGGCGCCAAGGGCTGCGTGATCTTCGCGGGCGAGCAGCTGCGCGAGTACCGCGACTATCTGACAAAGGTGGACGGCGAGCTCTCAACCCTTGCCTGGCTCTACCACACGAACCACGGGATCTTCATGACCCCGGGGGTCGAGGAGGAGTGGACCCTGTCGATCGCCCATTCCGACGACGACATCGACCACTACGTCGCGGCGTTCGAGACGTTCGCCCGCGACGTCACGTCGAGCTGAGCGCGGCCGGTTAGGCGAGCGCCGCCCGGGCGCTCTCGAGGTCGTCGGTCGCGATCACGAGTTTGATCCCGCCGAACGTCGTGTAGGCGAGCTCGATGTTGACGTTGGCCTCGCCCAGCGTCCGAGCCAGCTCGCCCAGCGTCCCGGGCCGATCCTGGATGTCGACGACCAGCACCTCGCGCTCGTCGGCCAATCCCATCTCCGCGTCCTCCACCGCGCGGCGCGCGACGCTTGCCTGCGCGTCGTCCACGAGGACGTGGATGATCCCGCGTCCCTCACCGGCGAACGCGCACATCCCCTGGATGTTCACCCCCGCGGAGCCGGTCGCCTGGCCGAGCCGCGCCAGCTCGCCGGGCCGATCCTGGAGGACTACGGTCAGATCCTTGGGCATCTCGCCTCCGCTCGGGGGTATATCAGCAGGGGCTCGCGTCCGTCGCGGGCGGCGTGAGGCTGGCGCTAGCCTGGGGTTGATGGCCAATCGCCTCGCCGCCGAGACGAGCCCCTACCTCCTCCAGCACAAGGACAACCCGGTGGACTGGTACCCGTGGGGGGCCGAGGCGCTCGAGCGAGCAAAGGCCGAGGACCGGCCGATCCTGCTGTCGATCGGCTATGCGGCCTGCCACTGGTGCCACGTCATGGAGCGCGAGTCCTTCGAGGATCCCGACACCGCCGCGTACATGAACGAGCACTTCGTCTGCATCAAGGTCGACCGGGAGGAGCGACCCGACATCGACTCGATCTACATGGAGGCGGTCCAGGGGATGACCGGCCACGGTGGCTGGCCGCTCACCGCCTTCCTCGACCCGGAGGGGGTGCCCTTCTACGGTGGCACCTACTTCCCGCCGGAGCCGGGCCGAGGAATGCCGAGTCTGCGGATGGTGATGGAGGCGGCGGTCGAGTCCTGGAGCACGCAGCGGGAGCGAATCCGCGCCTCGGCGGCGCGGATTCGCGAGCAGCTCGGGGCGATCGGGCGGATCGAGCCCTCCGAGGATCCTCTGAGCGCCGGAACCGTCGACGCCGCGGTCAACCGGCTGCGGATGATGGCCGACATGCGCCACGGCGGCTTCGGGGGGGCGCCGAAGTTCCCACCCTCCGCGGCATTGGATCTGCTGCTGGCGCGCGGCGTCACGGACGTGGTCGAGCTCACTCTGGACTCCATGGCACACGGCGGGATCTACGACCAGGTCGGGGGCGGGTTCGCGCGCTACTCGGTCGACGACCTATGGCTCGTCCCCCACTTCGAGAAGATGCTCTACGACAACGCGCTCCTCGCGCGCGCCTACCTGCACGGCTGGCAGGCCCTCGGGCACGAGCGCTGGCGGCGGGTGTGCGAGGAGACCCTCGTCTGGGCGCTCCGCGAGATGCGCGGGCCGGAGGGAGGGTTCCACTCCTCGCTCGACGCCGACTCCGAGGGCGAGGAGGGGCGGTTCTACGTCTGGACCCCGGCGGAGATTCGCGAGGCGCTCGAGGCGGCCGACCTCGGCGACGTTGCCGAGGACCTGCTCGCCTACTACGGCGTCACTCCGGAGGGAAACTTCGAGGGACGGACGATCCTCCACCTCCCCGGGGGTCCCGAGGCGCGCCCTCCCCAGGGCCTGGACGATGCGCGGCGGGCGCTGTACACCTATCGGTCCAGGCGCGTGTGGCCCGCCAAGGACGACAAACGGCTCACCTCGTGGAACGCACTGATGATCGCCGCTCTGGCCGAGGCGGGCGCCGCACTCCCCTGCGACGAGTACCTGGACGCCGCGATCGCCTGCGCGGATTTCGTCTGGCGAGACCTGCGCGATGAGCGCGGCCACCTGCTGCGCACCTACCGCGACGGCGAGGCCCGGCTGGACGGCTACCTCGAGGACTACGCGTATCTGGTGGAGGCGCTGCTGACCCTGTACGAGGCCACCTTCGAGGAGCGGTGGTTCGACGCCGCCCGCGAGACCGCCGATCTGATGATCGATCTTTTCGCTGACCGCGACCGAGGCGGCTTTTTCACCACGGCCCACGACCACGAGCGCCTGATCGCCCGACGCAAGGACGTGGACGATCACCCAATCCCCTCGGGAAACTCCTCGGCCGCCTACGGGCTGCTGCGGCTGGCGGCGCTGACCGGCGAGCGGGAGTACGAGCGCCACGCCGTGGGCGTGTTCCGGCTCTTGCACCGAGCCGCCTCGAACCACCCCCAAGCGCTCGCGCACCTGCTGCGCGCGATGGACTTCCATTTCGCGCAGGTCAAGGAGGTGGCGCTGGTCGCCCCCGAGGGAGGCGACCGCCTGGGGGAGCTCACGAGCGTCGTGCACTCGAGCTTTCGCCCCTACTTGGTGCTGGCCGGGGGGGCCGAGGGCACCCAGCGCCCGGAGCTGATGCGCGGGCGCTCGACGGTCGACGGCCGGCCAGCGGCCTACGTCTGCGAGAACTTCGCCTGCCGGCGTCCGGTCACCGAGCCCGAGGAGCTCGCCGCCGCCCTCGGCTGACCCGGGCACGATCGCGCTCCCCGGGGTTGACCCAGAGCCGGCGAGCCGGAAGGGAGACAGATGGCGAGCGAGTTCAAGCGAGGCGACCGCGTGGCCTGGAGCTTTCGCGGCAGGCGAGTCGTCGGCAGGGTCCGTCGCAAGCTTGTCTCGCGCACCGCATTCAACGGGCGACCGGTCGCGGCCTCCAAGGACGACCCCCGCTACGTCGTCAGGAGCGAGAAGACGGGGAATGAGACGACCCGTAGGGCGGAGGCGCTCCGGAGGATTCGGTAGCGGGACGCGTCAGCGCCAGCAGCCCCACCGCAATCACGACTGTCACGACGAAGCCTCCGAGGCTGCCGAAGTTGTCTCCGGTCGAGTAGTGGTCGGTCGTGGTGAGGTGGTATGCGAGGTGCGGGAGCGAGTACGCGAGCAAGGCGATCAGCGCCACCTGGATCAGGCGACGCTCGAGGACGATCGCCGCGCCGACCAAGACGACCACGATCGCAAGTGACGCAGCGCTGAAGTCCCGCAGCAGGTGCTCGTTGTAGGGCGGTAGCGCCGATACCCAATGCCTCCCCGCGCCCGGGAAGGCGTCGTAGAAGCCGCGAGGGGAGATCAGCCCCCACACTGCGATCACGGCCGACGGGAAGGCGAGCAGGAGCAGACCTGCGCGCATGATCCAGGCCGGCGTTGTCGGTCGCCAACTCATGGCGCGATCATCCCGTGCTCACAGCACCGGCAGGAAGGTCTCGATCTCCCACGGGGTCACCTGCACGCGGTAGTCGGCCCACTCCTGGCGCTTGATCTCGATGAAGCGCTTGAACGTGTGCTCGCCGAGGATGCGCAGGACCAGCTCGGAGTGAGCGGCGATCTCGATTGCCTCCCCGAGCGTCTCGGGAAGCTCCTCGATGCCGCGCTTCTCGCGTTCCTCGGGCGTCAGGTGGTAGAGGTTCTGCTCCATTGGCTCGGGGAGCTCGTAGCCCTTTTCGACCCCCTCGAGCCCGGCGTGCAGCATGCCGGCGAAGCACAGGTACGGGTTGCACGCCGGATCCGGGCAGCGCAGCTCGGCTCGCGTCGCCTGCTCCTTGCCGGGGTGATACAGCGGCACCCTGATCAGGGCCGAGCGGTTGCGCCGGGACCAAGCCAGGTACGTCGGGGCCTCGTAGCCGGGCACGAGGCGCTTGTAGGAGTTCACCCACTGCGCGAACAGCGGCGCGATCTCGCGGGCGTGCTTGAGCTGCCCGGCGATGAACGCCTTCGCGGTGGGCGACAGGTAGTACTGGTCGTCGGCGTCGAAAAAGGCGTTTCTCCCCTCCCGCATCAGCGACTGATGGACGTGCATGCCGGAGCCGTTCTCGCCGAAGAGCGGCTTCGGCATGAAGGTCGCGTGCCAGCCGTACTTCATCGCGTACTCCTTGACCACGATCCGGTAGGTCATGCAGTCGTCGGACATCGAGAGCGCGTCCTTGTAGCGCATGTCGACCTCGTGCTGGGACGGGCCGACCTCATGGTGCGCGTACTCGACGTGGATGCCGAGCTGCTCGAGTGCCAGGATGGTCTCCCGGCGCACGTCCGAGCCCGCGTCGAGCGTGGTCAGGTCGAAGTAGCCGCCCTCGTCGAGGATCTCCGGCGGACCGTCGACGGGCTTCGCCGAGCGGAAGTAGAAGTACTCCAGCTCTGGGCCGATGTTGTACGCGTCGAATCCCATCTCCTCGGCGCGCTTCAGAGCCCGGCGCAGGATCCACCGTGGGTCGCCCTCGTACGGGTCGCCGCCCGGAACCCGGACGTCGCAGAACATCCGGCCGGTTGCGTTCTCGGCCGGCCGCCATGGCAGGACCGCGAAGGTCCGCGGGTCCGGCATCGCGATCATGTCCGACTCCTCGATCGGGTTGAAGCCGGTGATGGAGGAGCCGTCGAACCCCATCCCCCCCTCGAACGCGTCGTCCAGCTCGGCGGCGTTGATCGAAAAGCTCTTCAGCTGGCCGAGCACGTCGGTGAACCAGAGCCTGATGAAGCGGACGTCGCGGTCCTGCACGACCTTCATCACATCGTCCGGTGTCTCGGTTCGCACGGCGTCGGTATCGGCCATCTCGTCCTCCAGTTTGTTCTGGGTCGTTCGGAATGCGGCTTGCCGGCAAGGCTGACGGTGGCCGCCGCGAGGGCGGAACGATATCGGCGTCGAGCCCACTTGAACCGCAGCAGGCTCCGCCAACGTAGTCAGGGTTGAACGACGCGGGCTGAGAACGCAAAACGGCCGTTCCTGCGCTATAACTTACGGACGGTAAGTAACTGGCTAAAAGTAAAGTAAAGACGCTGCCAGGATTGCCGCGCCGTTACCGGGTAATTGGATCAACGCAATGACCGTGAAGACAGACATCAGCCGCTTCGACATCCACGACGAGCTCACCGCGCCCGAGGAAAGCGCCAAGCTGCTCGCGGGCGTGTCGACCGCAGGCGGCGCGGTGTCCAAGTTCGTCGGGGTGCTTGCCGGGTCTCCGGCGGCGCTGCGCGCATTCGCGCGCATGCGCCATGAGCTTCGCGGCGGCACGCTCCCCCGCCCCACCCGTGAGCGGATCGCGCTGGCCGTGGCGGAGAACCGCGGCGACACCTACTCGGTCGCTCAGCACGCGCGCACCGCCCGGGCCGCGGGGCTGGGACTGGACGAGATCTCCCGCGCCCGTGGCTGGGGCTCCAGCGATCCCCGCGAAGCGGCGCTGCTGACGTTCCTGAAGGCTCTGTTCGAGGACGACGGTCGGCCGGCTGCGCATCTCCTCGAGGAGGCGCGCGAGGTCGAGTGGAGCGACGAGGAGCTGCTCGAGGCGGTGGCTCACGTGGCGCTCAGCGAGTTCCAGAGCCTGATGGCCAACGCCGCAGCGCTGCCGCAGGACCAGTCCGACCCATCGGTCCTGCCCTCGGCCGCCGCGGCGTAGCGACCGCGAATCGCTACCTGATCGGGGCGGCGCGGATCGTGTCCGCGCCAGCGCTCGTCAGGTGAAGCTTGTCCGCCGTGCGCTTGGTGAGGTCCCAGCGAACGCCCCTCGCGTAGGGGCCTCGATCGATGACCCTCGCCCGCACGTAACGGCCGTGATACTCGAGGGTGACCTTGGTCCCGCACGGGAGCGTCCGGTGGGCGACGCCGATCGTGGAGGCCCGCAGCCTCTTGCCGCAAGCGGTGCGGGAACCGTTCATGGCGTACCAGGTCGCGGTGCTCCTCGGCATCGTGTGGACGATCTTCCTCCGCGTGCTCTTGCCGACCACCCCGTTCGCGTGGACGTGATGGCGGTGCTGGAAGGCCCGCACCGAGTCGTCAGTGGGATGGTCGAAGTCCTTGTCAAGCGGGACGCGGTAGGAGCTGGCCTTGAGCAGCCAATGCAGGACCTTCACATCGGCCCCGCAGTCGCCCACCTGCAGCGCCCTCGCGCCGAAACGCGCGTCCTGGCAGCTGCCGGATCCCCCGGTACCGCCGCTCCGAGCGCTGGTTCCTCCCCCTCCCGCGTGCGCGCTCGTGGCCGCGGCGATCATGCCGATCACGGCCATCACGACGGCCAAAAGCGCGATTCGGTCGGGGCGCCGGATCGTCGTCGGCTCGGAACGGCGCCTGCGGTATTCGGTTCCCGCCCGGGGACGGGGCATGCCTTCGTACATGTGCTCTTTCGTCGCTTACGGGGTTAGCTGACGGGCTCGCGCCGAAAGAGATGGCGCTACGCGGCAGTTGCCTGCGATTCGCCCCAGTAACTGGGTCCCCCGATTCCCGCGGGTATGTGGCGGGAACTCAGCCGGAAGGTCGGCGCATGCTAACAGAGCGTCAGACGGAAGTGTGCATTTGATGAGCGTCCGCTAACCGGGACAGCCACAACCGCTGCGCGGCGCCCCTCGGTGGCACGCCAGGGCGCCTCTATGCTCCGGCCGTGCCCGCTGCGCTCGTCACCGGCGCCGGACGCGGCCTCGGCCTCGAGATCGCTCGCGCGCTCGCGGCACGCGGGCTGACGGTTCACGTGACCGACGTCGAGCTCGACCTGGTGGAGGCGGCGGCCGATGAACTCGGCCCACCCGCGTTCGCCTCGGCCCTGGACGTCCGCGACGCCGAGGCCTGCCGTGCCGCGGCGACGCAGACCGTCGAGCGGGCGGGCTCGCTTGACGTCTGGGTCAACAACGCCGGGATACTGGTCACGGGTCATGTCTGGGACCACGCGCCTGAGACGCGCCAGGCACTGTTCGAGGTCAACGCCCTCGGGACGATCAACGGCACCCTCGCGGCGCTCGATCGGATGCGGGCTGTGGGCACAGGCCACGTGATCAACATCGTCTCCCTGGTCGGGCTCGGGGCGCCCCCGGGCGAGGCCCTGTACTCGGCCACCAAGCACGCCGCAATCGCGTTCAGCCTCGGCGCCCTGGCCGATCTGCGCCGCGCGGGATTCAAAGGGATCCACATTTCGGCCGTCTGCCCGGATGGGATCTGGACCCCGATGATCGCGGACCGCCTCGACGACCCGGACGCGGCTCCGTCGTTCTCAGGCACCCTGCTGCGGCCGGAGGACGTTGCCCCGCGAGTGGCCGGGCTGCTCGACCGGCCCAAGCCCGTGCTCGCGATCCCGCCGTGGCGCGGGGTGTTCGTGCGCCTCTTCGATGCCTTCCCTCGGCTCGCCGTCCGGACCATGCCGCTTTTCTTGGCCGACGCCCGCCGCCGCCAGCTGCGGTGGAAGAAGCGAATCGAGGCGGGCGAAGGGCCGCAGTAGCGCAGGAACGCTTCCGCCCGCCCAGGATCTTGCGGTGCACGCATGGAGAAGCCCCGCCAAAGCGGGGCTTCTCGGTAGCAGGCCTGTAAGCCGGATTCTGTCGTGCGCAGTCATCTGTCTCGCCGGGACTGTGTTCCCGACGGGCCCCGTTCTCCGGGGTCCTGCGGCCTACCTGGACCTCGCCGGGCCGGGTCGTCGGTCCTGCTTGGCCTTGCACCGGACGGGGTTTGCCCTGACGCGCCGCGTCACCGCGACGCCGGTGCGCTCTTGCCGCACCATTTCACCTTTGCCTGTGCGCGGCTCACGTGAGGCCGCGCCATCGGCCGTGTCGTTTCTGTGGCACTTTCCCGCGGCTTTCGCCGGGTCGGGGTTATCGACCGTCCTTGCCCTGTGGTGTCCGGACTTTCCTCGAGGGATCACCTCCCCCGCGACTGCATGGCCTACACCATCAATGGTAAGTGCTTTGAGCCGGATCTCAAGCCGCTCAGCTATTCCGGGCGACCCCTCGCAGCAGAAGCCGGTTTGATACCTGGAACTGAGTAGTTTTCGCGGCTCCGCGGAGCCGCGAACGGGCTCAGCTGAGCTCGGCGCCGCAGGATTCGCACCCGCCGGTGCGGACCATGGAGCCGCGACAGACCGGGCAGGCGGCGCGGCCCTCGGCGCAGAGGTCCTCCCACACGTCCAAGACGACGTCCTCGAGCGTCACGCCGCCGGGCTCGAACAGCCTCGTCGCCGGGGCCTCCACCGGTGGTCGCTCGGCGAGGACGGCCTCGCTGGTCGCAACCCCGCCCACCTCACACGCTCCTGAACACTCCAACCACGCGCCCGAGCACGGCGGCGTCGCGGGTGCGGATCGGCTTGTACGCCTTGTTCGCGGGCTGAAGCCGGACCCGGTTCTTTTCGCGATAGAAGCGCTTCACGGTCGCCTCGTCCCCGATCAGCGCAACGACGATCGAGCCGTTCGCCGCATCGCTCGACTGCTGCACGACCACGTAGTCACCCTCGAGGATCCCGGCGTCCTTCATCGAGTCGCCCTTCACTCTCAGCACGTAGTCGCCCTCGTCGCCCCCGATCGCCGCCGGAATCTCGAGGTAGTCCTCGACGTTCTCCTCGGCGAGCAGCGGCTCGCCGGCCGCCACCTGGCCCACCAGCGGAAGCCCCGAGCGGCCGATCGCCCGCTTCGCCCGGCCGACGAGGAGCTCGATCGCCCTGGGCTTGGTGGGGTCGCGCCTCAGCAGCCCGACTTTCTCCAAGTTCGCGAGGTGCGCGTGCACGGTCGAGGAGGAATGGAGCCCCACGGCCTTGCCGATCTCCCTGACCGTCGGCGGGTAGCCGTACTTGGACGCGTAGCGGCGAATGTAGTCGAAGATCTCCTTCTGACGCTTGGTCAAGTCCATTCTCTACCGCTCCTCGGGGGTGGCACTCAGTCGCGGACGGTCTCTACAAGGGAACACATGTTCGTAGCCTAGCCCCTCTCACGGACGGAAGCAAGGGGATTGGCACCCAGTCTAGAATCGGGTTGTCACGGGCGCCTGTGGCGGAACTGGTAGACGCGCAAGGTTGAGGGCCTTGTGGCCCCAACGGGCCGTGGAGGTTCGACTCCTCTCAGGCGCATAGACGTATCCCAGCTACGGAGCCGTTTCCTGCCTCCGGGCTCGAGGTCTTGGCCGCCAGGCCCAAGACCCCGTGTCCCAAACGTGTCTCGTTCCCGGCGGGAAACGGACGCTTGATCGCCGGGCCTTCCGGGACTAGTCTCAACAGAACTTCGACGGACGGAGAGGGCCATGAGCGACAACGTCGAGACCGCGATCCTCGCGGGAGGGTGCTACTGGATCATGCAGCCACTGCTGCGTCACCCCGACGGGGTCATCTCCACCCGCGTGGGATGGACCGGCGGAGAGAGCGACGACCCGACTGAGGAGAACCCTGGGGGTCACGCCGAGGCGGTCGACGTCGTCTTCGACCCGGAGCGGATCTCCTATCGGGACCTACTCGAGTACTTCTTCCGGGTTCACCGAGCCGACCTCGGCGAACGTCTCGTCGGCTCCATCTACCGCTCGGAGATCTTCTATACGACCGACGAGCAGCGCGAGGTGGCCGAGGGGACGATCCGCGACGTCGACGCCTCGGGCCACTGGCCCGGCAAGATCGTGACCGAGATCAGCGAGGCGGGTCCGTTCTTGGAGGCCGAGGCCGAGGATCAGGACTACCTCCGGCGCTATCCGGACGGCTGCGCCCCCTTCCCGCGGCGCAGTGTGGAAGCTGCCAACGGCTAGCCCGCGGCCTAGCCTCAGCTGAGTTCGAACCGGGCGTACCGGCTGAGCACGATCTCCACGTTCTCCTGCGACATCGCCTACTCCCGCAGCCCGGCGGCTTCGAGGGCTTGCCCGCGCGACTCAAAAAGGCGGAAGCGCACGACCTTCGAGTCCCTTAGGTACCAGACACCGAAGAACTCGCGCTCGATTCTGATCCCGCTGCCCCTGCCCGTTCCAGCCTGGCGGAAGACCAGTACGACGGCGTCGCCTGCGTCGATGTATTCGCTGTAATCGATCTCGTAGTCCTCCCAGGGTTCGAGCCAGTCACGCCAGAATCTCCTCACTCCCTGGAGACCGTGGTAGACGCCCGCCGCCGGCATCCCGCTCGCGGATGTATCCCAGACAATTTCCGGATCGAAGTACTGGCGCGAAACGTGGCCTCCTGCCGAGAAGCGCTGGGCGAACTCCTTGACGACCTCCACGTTCTCCTGCGACATCGCTTACTCCGAAAGCTTGGCGGCTTCGAGGGCTTCGTTGCGGTCCGGGTACGCCTTGCCCCGTACGAGCCGTCCCTTGTCAAAGGTCCAGACCGTGGCGGCGCGGATGTCGAACTCCACGCCGCTCGACCGGCCCCGGTTCCGGATATGAATGAACGCCACGACCTGGTCACCGTGGTCGGTCAACTCCTCGGCCTCGATTCGGAACTCCTCATACGCCTCTTCCTGATTCCGGAGGAGGCGCTGAAGCTCGTCTCGTCCTTGAGTTGGTCCTTGGATGTCCCGTTCGGGCGGAACCCACTCGAAGTCGGGCTCGACCTGTTCGAGCGCCCGCGCGAAGTCACCCGTGCTGAACGCGTCATAGAGGCCACGCACCGCTTCGACGTTCTCCTGCGACATCGCTTACTCCCGCAGCCCGGCGGCTTCGAGGGCCTCGGACTCCTGGTGGGGGAGATAGGACTCCACCCGCGTCACCAACAGGTCATCGTCGAACGTCCAGACGGTCCAGTTCTCGATATCCAGCTCGATGCCGCTCCCGGCTCCCCGAGCCTGTGCGTGCTGGCGCACGAGGACTTTGTTGCCCTGGACCCTGAAATCAAGGGGTTCGATCCGCTGCTCCTCGAAGGCGTCCGGCTCCATCCACGCTCGCAGCGCCTCCGCGCCGCTCCGCGCCGCTTGACCTCCCGGAGGGACGAACTCAACCTCGGGATGGGCGATCTCCACCGCCGCATCGAAGTCGCCTCGATTGAAGGCCTCATGGGCACGCCGCAGCGCGTCGATCATTGCCACATCGCGCTCGTCCATCGCCCGCGCAGTATCTCGCGACGCGACCTAGACCTACGGGACGACGAACGCGACTGCCTCGTCATGGACGACGAGGTCGTCGCCCGGCCTGAGCAGGCCAGTGCGGCCAAGCAGGTGGAGCAACCAGGCGCCGGTGCGGGTTGCCAGCTTTGAAGTGGGCTAGCGGGTTAGAGAACCCGCCGACTGAATGCTCCGATGACCCCGAGTCCGAGGACCAAACCGGCAAGCATCCAGAGAAAGGTGCCAGTTCCGACGAACGAAATCATGAGTATCGCCAGGGCTAGCACCCCAACCACCATCAAGGGAAAGCCAATCGATACGCCGACCCCCACCTGGTTGATCGACCCGAAGCCTGTGGCGCTTCGCCTTGGCTGCTTGCGAGCTACATGCTCCATGAGGTCCTCCCCCTCTATGCGGTCTAATTCGACCGACACCTTGAGTGTACTCGTATGGGAGGGTGGAAATGGCGAAGGCGGTTGGCTGTAAAAGCCCGTCCAGTAGTGTGCGAAAAACCAAATGGTTTGGGGCGATTTCACGTCTGAGCCGTGCCTGAGAGTGAGCTTGGTCCCTGGTTAGAGAATCTCAAGCGCGCGGCCGAAAGCGCCTCATAGTCGCTCGCAAGTCCCCCTTCTCGCGCCAAGCGGGAGTGGGCCAATGGCAGGCTCGGTGTCTTATGCCTTGCTCGGCACGGGATCCGCGACCGACTCGACGACCTTCGCAGTCGACATCAACCGCACGCCTATGCTCTCGAGTTCGTCACGACCCTTGCCGTAGAGACCTGAGACTGCATCTTCGGCCAGCACCACTCGAAAGTCGCGCTCGCTTGCCTCATAAACGGACGCGCGCGGACAGTTCGGGAAGTTGCAGCCGCAGAACACGATCGTGGAAACGCCTTGTCGTCGCAGGTGGTTGTCGAGCGGGGTCTCATAGAAAGCCCCCCAGCGCGGCTTGTAGATAACGACCTCGCCTGGCCCCACTTGCTGGAGTCGGCCATCGAGAAGCTCGTCTGCTTCGAGTTGGAAGCTCGAATGCCCAACCATCTCGGGCGCAAGCTGTGAGCCGCTCGACCCGGGTGCGAGGATCTCCGCCCCGGCTTCGACCTTCGAGCGTCGACAGATATCGACGTTGCTGCCGTCAGTCCGATACAGGCGGACGACGTGCACAATCGGCCCACCGGCATCCCGGAAAGCCGCGGCAAGCGCCACGATCTGCGGGACGGCTGCAGAGGTCCCCGGGACCTCCAGAGGCTGCCCGTCAAGCGTGTCGACCTGGGTGTCGATCGTGACCAAGGCCGATGAGTTCCAATCGGGGGCCAGGTAGTCCATGCCCAGGCGATCATAGGCTGGCGAAGGGCGCTGGAAGCGCCGCTTCCGCTCGTCGCGCCGAGTCGGTCAGGACTGCAGGAAGGCCAGCAGGTCGGCGTTGATCGTTTCGGCCTCGGTGGTCGGCATGCCGTGCGGGAATCCCTTGTACGTCTTCAACGTCCCGTTTTGCACGAGCTGCACGGACAGCGGTCCGGAGTCGGCGTAGGGAACGATCTGGTCGTCGTCGCCGTGCATCACCAGGACCGGCACCGCGATCTTCTTGAGGTCCTCGGTGAAATCGGTCTGGGAGAAAGCGACGATGCCGTCGTAGTGTGCCTTCGCCCCGCCCATCATTCCCTGGCGCCACCAGTTGGCGATGATCGCTTCCGAGGCCTCCACGCCGGGCCGGTTAAAGCCATAGAAGGGTCCTGACGCAAAGTCCCGATAGAACACGGACCGGTTTGCGGCAACCTGGGCCTGGAGGTCGTCGAAGACGCTCTTCGGCAGGCCGCCGGGGTTGGCGTCGGTCTGCACCATCAGCGGCGGCACCGCGCTGATCAGCACCGCTTTCGCGACGCGGCCCTCACCGTGTCGAGCGAGGTAATGCACGACCTCACCGCCGCCGGTTGAGTGCCCCACGTGGATGGCGCCCTCGAGATCGAGGTGCTCCGTCAGCGCAGCTAGGTCGTCGGCGTAGTGGTCCATGTCGTGACCGTCGCCGGTCTGCGTGGAGCGTCCGTGCCCGCGTCGGTCATGGGCGATGACGCGGTAGCCCTGCTGTAGGAAGAACAGCATTTGGGTGTCCCAATCGTCGGCCGAAAGCGGCCAGCCATGGCTGAAAACGACCGGTTGGCCCGAGCCCCAGTCCTTGTAGAAGATCTCGGTGCCGTCATTCGTGGTGATCGTGCCCATCAGCCTTCTCCTCGTGTTGTCGTCGGCAGGTCCCCATACCCTGGCACCGATCAGGCCGACTCGTGAGCCCGCATGGAAACCGGCACCGCAAGGGCCTGATCGTGTACGGCTCAGGCGACCTCACGAACACACTGATGGGGCACGACCTGATCGACGAGTATCTACTCTGGGTCCATCCGGTCGTCCTCGGGAGAGGGAGAAGCTTCTTCGAGGACGGCGCGGAGCGAATGGACCTCGAGCTCGTCGACTCGACCGCGATCCCGTCCGGGGGTTGCCATTCTCACGTACCGGCCGCGGCGGTCCCGATAGCTTCTGCATGCTGCGCCGACCAACCTCAAGCTAGCCCCCGCCCGGGAGGAGACCTCCATGAAAGCCGTGGTGATTCACGAGACCGGCGACCCTGACGTTCTCCGTTACGAGGAGACCGACCGCCCCGAGCCTGGCGACGGCGAGGTGCTGATCAGGGTCCACGCGGCATCGGTCAACCCGGCCGACTGGAAGGACCGGCGGGGGCTCAGAGAAAGGCCGCTCCCCCGGGTGCTCGGATTCGAGATATCGGGCACAGTCGAGAGCTCGCACGCCGACGGCTTCGCTGAGGGCGACGAGGTGTTCGGCATGTCTGCGAGCGGCGGGTACGCCGAGTACTCGACCGCATCCGCTGCGGCGATCGCGAGGAAGCCCGCGGGCTTGACTCACGAGGAGGCGGCGACGATTCCGGTGGCCGGCGGCACCGCTTGGCAGGCGCTCCTCGACCGGGGCGGGCTCCACGGCGGGCAGACGGCGTTGGTGGCTGGCGCCGGCGGCGGCGTCGGCCATTTCGCCGTGCAGTTCGCAAAGCTGGCGGGCGCGCGGGCGATCGGTACGGGCTCCGCACGAAACCGCGATTTCGTGCTGGGGCTGGGGGCCGACGAGTACGTGGACTACACGGAGCAAGATGTGGGTGAGGCGGTGAGCGGCGTTGACGTCGCATTCGACACCGTCGGCGGGGACACGACCGCCTCGCTGCTCGCGGCCGTGCGCGAGGGTGGGATTCTCGTCACAATCGCCGGCGCCGCGCCCGAGGAGGCAGCGCGCGAGCGCGGCGTGCGCGCCGACCTTCTGGTGACAAGCCCGAAGTCCGAGCAGCTCGCGCAGATTGCAGAACTCGTGGCGGACGGAGACGTGCGCGTGGAGATCGCCGAGGCGATGCCGCTCGCCGACGTGAAGCGCGCGCACGAGATCAGTGAGGGCGGCCACGTGCGCGGGAAGCTCGTGCTGACCCTAGCGACGTAACCACCGGGCGCTGTTCGGCTACTCCCGCGCCGCGGCGGCCTCGAGTTTCCCGACCCCGGCATCGCCACGATCGGGCAGCGCCAGCTTGCAGATCTTCTTGACCACGCTCCCGAACTGCCTACGCAGCGGGCCACTGTTGTACGGGATCCCGTAGCGCTCGCAGATCTCGCGCACCTCGATCGAGAGCTCCGCGTATCGGTTTGCCGGGAGGTCGGGGAACAGATGGTGCTCGATCTGATGGCTGAGGTTGCCCGCGAGGATGTGGAAGAGCCCGCCGCCTTCCAGGTTCGCCGAGCCGAGGATCTGGCGGAAGTACCACTCACCGCGCGTCTCGTCCTCGGTCTCCTCCTCGGAGAACTCCTGGGTGCCCTCGGGGAAATGCCCACAGAAGATGATCGTGAATGACCAGAGGTTGCGCACCAGGTTGGCCGTCGCATTCCCCGCCAGGGTGAACGGGAAGCCCGGTCCCGCGAGCGCCGGGAAGAGGACGTAGTCCTTGAGAGTCTGGCGCCGGACCTTGCGCCAGATGCTCTTGAGCATCGCGCCTTTCTCCTTCAACGTCGTCTCGCCGGCGACGATGCGCTCGAACTCGACGTCGTGCATCGCCACTCCGTACTGAAAGAAGACCGCGAGCGCGCCGGCCCAGATGGGGTTGCCCAGGTAGTAGGGCCGCCACTCCTGGTCCTCCGACATGCGCAGGACGCCGTAGCCGATGTCGCGGTCCTTGCCGACGATGTTCGTGTGGGTGTGGTGCATGTAGTTGTGGGAGTGGCGCCACTGGTCGCCGGGGCAGGCCGTATCCCACTCGAAGCCCTTGGCCGAGAGCTTGGGGTCGTTGGTCCAGTCGAACTGGCCGTGCATGACGTTGTGCCCGATCTCCATGTTGTCCAGGATCTTCGACACGGACAGGGCGGCGGTGCCGGCGAGCCAGGCGGGGGGAAGGAACCCGATGAACAGCAGTCCCCGGCCACCGGCCTCCAGGCCTCGCTGGACCTTGATCACCCGGCGGATGTACGCGACGTCGTGCTCGCCGCGCTCCTCGATGACGCGCTGGCGGATCGCGTCGAGCTCGGCCCCGAAGGCGTCGAGCTGCTCCGGGGTGAGTTGAATCCTTCCACCCTTGTCGGCGACGCCGTCGCTGGCGCGGGCCGACTCGGGAATGGCGGTGGTGGTGCTCATGTGGTCTCCTCGTTGTCGTCCGCTTGTCAGAGGTCGACGACGACGTCGCCGATCGGAGCCGATACGCAGATCTGGATCTCCTCGTCCTCGCTCACCGACACCTCGCCGGTGGAGAGGTTCCTGACCCTTCCCGCCGTCTTGCGGCGAGAGCACGTGTGGCAGATACCCATCCGGCAGCCGAACTCGGGGCAGAGTCCGGCCTCCTCCGCCTGTTCGAGCAGCGCGGCCCCCGTGTTCTTCGCGCTCACACCCGAGGCGGCGAAGCTGACCGTCCCCTCCGCGACCCCGTTCGGCGGCGCGATCCTGGGCGCCACAAAGCTCTCCGTGTGGAGCCTCGAGTCGAGGCCCGCAGCGCTCCACGTCTCAGCTACGGCGCCCAAGAGGGCGGGCGGGCCGCAGACGAAGGTCTCCGCCTCCCCGAAGCGTGGCTCGACGGCCTCGAGCTGGGAAAGGCTGAAGCGCCCGTCGGCCTCCCCGATGCCGGGGGCACGGGTGTAGGAACGCGCCAACCTCAGATTGGGATGGGCGGCCGCCAGATGCTCGAGCGCCTCGCGGTAGATCGCGCGCTCTGGATCCGGCGCATAGTGGAGGAAGGTGATCGGGCCGCGATGGCCCTCCGCGCAGAGCGTTCGCAGCATCGACATCACCGGGGTGATGCCGCTCCCGCCACTGATCAGCAGGATCCGGCCGGGAGCTCGATCGGGAAGGTGAAATTCGCCCTGGGCCTGGCTCAGCCGGAGGACCTTGCCCGGTCGGGCGTGTTCGAGCAGGAAGTTGGAGACGAGTCCTTCCGGATGCCTTTTGACCGTCAGCTCGAGTTCGCGGGCCAACCCGGCAGCCGAGGCCGGCGAGTAGCAGCGCTCGCGCCACGAGCCGTCGATCTCCGCACCGAGGCGGATGAACTGGCCGGCCCGAAAGCCCTCCCAGGCGCGATTCGCATGGAGCGCGAGCGTGACGCTCTCGGGCGT
>JBOGZC010000021.1:0-45542 GCA_050697075.1 Solirubrobacterales bacterium
GCGCGGGCCGAGGGCCCGCGCCGGCCGCTATCGAGGCTCCGCCCGATCGCCGGCTTCTCGGTCGCCTTCCTCGCGGCGCTCGGGCTGATGGCGGCGCTCCCCGCGGTCGACCCGGGCCTCGCGACCTTCTACGACCGGACGGTCAAGAGCCAGCTCGATCGCACGTCGCCATTCAGCATCTGGGGCCAGGACCACTCGCTCGAGTGGCTCCAGACGGCCATCAAGGCGCTCACGGTCGCCCTCGCCGTGCTCGTCGCGTTCGTGCCGCGTCGCCGGTCCCTGGTTCAGGTGGCAGCCCTCGCCGCCGCGGTGATGATCGCGGTCCAGCTGGTGGCCGAGCACTGGTTCTATCTCTACATCCCGTGGTTCTGCGGGCTCGCGTTTCCGGCGATCGCGTTCTCGATCAGCCGCTCGAGCTCCGCGACGGCCGCGCCAAGCTCCGTCGCCAGCGCCCCGGCGCGAAGCCTGGCGAAGGCGGCGGCCAGCGATCGGTAGTACCAGAGCACCTCGTCGCGCCCCGCGTTGAACCGGCTCCACAACTGCTCGCCGACGTCGCGGTAATCGACCAGGATCGTGCGCATGTTGTGGAGCTTGTCGGCGAGCGAGACAAGCAGCGACGCCTGGGAGGCGTCCTCGAGGTGCTCGAGGTATCCCTGCTTTCGCTCGCGCCACGGAGGCTTGGGATCGCCGAAGCTGTCGCTTAACTCCTCGACGATCGTGGCTACCTGCTGGCCGAACTCGGCGCGGATCCGTTCCAGGGTGGCATACCCGCCCTGGTCCTCCACCGCGTCGTGCAGCAGCGCGGCGATCGCCTCGTCCTCCGATCCGCCCGACTCGATCACGATCGAGGTGACTCCGAGCAGGTGGCCGAAATACGGGACCGCCGATCCCTTCCGCGTTTGGCCGCGGTGAAGCTCGAAAGCGAGATCGAGCGCCCCCGTGAAGCGCTCACCGAGAACCGGGCTGGTGGCGGCGATCACGTTTCGATGCTAGCTGGACCCCGGAGCGGGCATCAACACCTGCTCGATCGAGTCCGCGAGCCCGTCATCGCGGATCGTCACCGAGACGCCGTTGATCCAGACGTCCTCGTCGGCGGTCTCGAACTTCACGGGCATCTGAGTGCGAAACGACTCCAGGGCCTGTTCGCGTCGCACCCCGATCACGCCGGCGCGCGACCCGGTCATGCCGACGTCGCTGATGAACGCGGTGCCGCCCGGCAGTACGCGCGCGTCGGCCGTCGGGACGTGGGTGTGCGTGCCTAGGCAGGCCGCCACCCTTCCGTCCAGGTGCCAGCCCATGGCGACCTTCTCGCTGGTCACCTCGGCGTGAAAATCGACCACGATCGCATCGGCGTCGCCGCTGAGCTTGGCGATCAGCGCGTCCGCCTCAGTGAACGGCGAGCGGGCGACCTTCAACTGCACCGAGCCGCTGAGGTTGACGACGCCGACCCGACGATCACCAACCGGCACCACCGTGTACCCGCGGCCCGGGTTGCCGGCCATGTAGTTCGCCGGCCGGATCACCTGATCGGCCCGGTCGAGGAACTCGTAGGCGTCGCGGTGTCGATAGACGTGGTTGCCGGTGGTGATCACGCCGACGCCGAGCTCGAACAGCTCGCGGGCGGTCTTCTCCGTGATCCCCAGGCCCCCGGCGGTGTTCTCGCCGTTCGCTATCACCAGATCGGGCGAGTGGCGCCCCCGAAGCTCCGGCATCGCCGCGGCGAGCCCTGCTCGGCCCGGCCGGCCCACGATGTCGCCGATGAAGAGGATGCGCACGGACGAAGGAGCCTAACCCCGGGGGCCCGCGCGCCCGCCGCGCGTTGCCGGGTCTCCTCGCGCTCAGTCGGCTGGCGGGCTCGGGCCCGGCGCGGCCGCGAGCTCGCGATGGGCCTCCTCGGCGAGGTCGGCTGCGGTCTCGCCTCCGCTCTCGCGCCAGACGCCGGCGACCGCCAGATAGAGCTCTTCCGCCGCCTCGTCCGCGTCAGCGGGCCCGCCCCCGAGCCCCCGGTACACGCGTGGGGGCAGCCAGCAGCTGAGCAGCCAATCCTCGCCGGCGAGTAGGTGGACCGGCTCGAAGACGGAGGTCACCTGGCCGTTCTCGCGTGCCACGTGACGGGTTCGGAAGCCTGCGGTGATCGCGATCCCCCCGGCGTCGTAGCTTCGACCAGCGGGATAGCGGGCGGGGGTGATGAGGTCCCGGACCATCCGTGGCGTCAGCTCTCCCGCGCAAACTGGATCCAAGAGAGCGAGCGCCTCGGCATCCCGCAGGACCCCTCCATTGAGGTCGACCCAGCGAATCGCCTCACAGCCCTCCAGCTCCTGGAGCCGAGCCGGTCGCGGCTCCTGCGCGGGCAGCCAGGCACTCGCCTGCCGGATCAACCGTCGCCCTCCGCGGGCGCGACGGCCCCGGTGCGCTTCCGCTGCCGCTGGAGAACTTGCCGTTACCACTGCGCGATTCCTCGCTCACCTGAGGAACGGGCGGCGGTGGCCGAAGCTTGCGCTCGCCGGCCGTCCACTAGCTTTCCGGAGCGTGAGCGCCCACGGCGACGGAGAGGTCGTGATCGAGACGCGAGAGCTCACCAAGCGCTTCGGCGAGCGCGAGGCCCTGAAGGGGGTCAGCTTCGATGCCCACCGAGGCGAGCTGTTGGCGATCATCGGCCCCAACGGGGCGGGCAAGACGACGCTGCTCTCCATCCTCGCCGGGATCCGAGAGCCGGACGACGGCTCGGTCAGCCGGCCGCCGGGCGAGATCGGCTGGGTGCCCCAGCAGGCCGCCCTCTACCGGCGTCTGACCGTGGAGGAGAACCTTCGCCTGTTCGCGCGGCTGGAGGGCATGCCCGACACCGAGGCGACCGTCGAGGAGATGCTCGCCCAGAGCGCGCTGGCCGATCGCCGCCACGACCAAGTCGGCACCCTCTCCGGCGGCAATCAGCAGCGGATCAACATCGCCCTCGGGTTGCTCACTCGGCCCGCCGTCCTGCTGCTCGACGAGCCGAGCGCGGGGCTCGATCCCCGACAGCGTGAGCGACTGTGGGAGTTCGTGCTGGATCTCGCCGGAGGTGGCACGACGGTGATCTTCTCCACCCACAACATCGCCGAGGCGGAACGCTACGGCCAGCGGCTGCTCGTCCTCGCCGATGGGGAGACGCTCTTCGACGGCACCTCGGACGACCTGCACGCGGCGGTGCGCGAGGCAGGAGCGCGAGACTTCGAGGAGGCCTTCGTCGCCTTCCTGAGAGACCGAGGCCACTGATCCATCGTGGGCGGGGCTTGACCAGGTGCGCTGGCTCTTCCTGAAGGACCTTCAGATCCTTCGCCGCTCGCCCCTGGTGACGGTGCTCCTGGTTCTCTACCCGGTGGCGATCGCGGTCTTGATCGGGTTCGCGCTCTCCCGTGGGCCGGAGAAGCCGCGAGTTGCCTTCCTCAACGAGGTGCCTCCCGGCACGCCACTGGTCGTCGGCGGCACCCAATTCGACATCACCGGCGCCAAGAGTGAGCTCTGTTCGCGACTGGACTGCATCCCGGTGTCCACGGAGGCGCAGGCGCGGCAGATGGTCCAGTCGGGCGACGTGCTCGCGGCGCTGATCCTCCCGCCCGACCTGATCACCAAGCTCCAGTCGCTCGGCGGCCTCAACCCCACCCAGCCGACCGTCCGCGTCCTGGTGAACGAGGAGGATCCCGTGAAGGCGGGGCTGGTGGACGATCGGATCAGCTCGCTCGTCACCCAGGCGAACCTGCGGATCTCCAAGGAGGTCTCGCACATTTCCGCCAACTACTTGACCCTCCTGACCCAGGGCGGCACCTTCAACCTCCTCGGGCAGACCCTCAACATCCTCGGCCTGAACAACTCCGAGCGGATCCTCGAGCGCGTGCGCTCCGACCTGCCTCACAACAGTCCGCTGGCGGGCTCGCTCGACCAGGTGATCCACTTCGCGCGCCTCGCAAGCCAGAACCTGGACCAGGCGAAACCCCTGCTCGCGTCGGTGGCCCATCCGATCGACGTCCAGAAGGAGGTCGTCTCGGGCTCGCCGCCGAATCTCGACTCGTTCGCGATCGCGGTCACCGCCACCGTGACGCTGATGTTCGTGACGGTGCTCCTAGTCGCCGGGTCGCTGGCGCTCGAGTGGGAGGAGAACGCCTACCCGCGCCTGGTGCGGGGACTCGTCGGGCGAACCGCCCTGCTTGTGGAGAAGATCGGCCTCGGCATGGCGCTCTCGCTCGCGGTCACGCTCCTGATGCTCGCCGGGCTGTCGCTGTTCGTCGACATCCACTGGGGGCGCTTCGGAGCGATCCTGGTGGCGATCCTCGCCGGGGGCGCGGCCTTCGCGGCCTTCGGCGCCGCGATCGGGTGCGCGGCGCGGGAGGTCCGCGCGAGCTCGCTCCTCGCCTTCATGCTCTCGCTGCCGATCGCTTTCATCTCGCTCGTCGCGTCGGGCACCGTCAGCCCCGGCCTGTTCGACGTCATCAAGGTGATCCGCGCCGTCTTCCCCTTCCACGCCGCCCTTGATGCGATCTCGGGCGGCCTCGACGCATCGGGACCGAGCCTCGGCATCCCGCTGCTCCACCTCGGGATCCTGGTTGTCGCCTATGGCGCCCTGGCGCGGCTCGCGCTCCGCCGGTTCGCCTAAACGGCCGACGGTCCTTCCGGCCCGTTTCATCCGATGGCGATGGGAGACTCGCGCCGCCCAGGTTCCACGGAGGAGGTTCTTCGATGTCGCGTTCCAGATGGGAGAGGCTCGCGCCGCTCACCGGAGTCGTCTTCTTCGTGTTGATCGCGGTCACGCTCGCGCTCAGCAACGACACCCCGGACACCAACAGCTCAACCGCCGATACGGTCTCGTATTGGTCGGCCCACGATTCTCGCCTGATCGTGTCGGCGATCACCGGCACGTTCGCCGTGATCTTCCTGGTCTGGTTCGCAGGCGTCCTGCGCAGCGTCCTGTTGCGGGCGGAGGGCGGCGAGGGGCGCCTGTCGCTGGTCGCCTTCGCTGGGTTGCTCACGATCGGGATTGGCGGCGCGATCGCAAGCGCATTGCAGTTCACCGCGGCGGACACCGTCAACGATGTCCCCGCCACCGTGACGCAGACCCTCTCGGTGCTCAGCGAGGACTTCTTCTTCCCGTTCCTGGCGGGGATCGCGCTGTCCATGTTCGGCGCAGGGGTCTGCGTCATCCGTCATGGTGGCCTGCCCAAGTGGCTGGGATGGGCCGCGATCGTGATCGGTGTCGTGTCCGTCACGCCCGTTGGCTTCATCGGCTTCGTTGCGGTCTTCCTCTGGGTGCTGGTGGCGAGCGTCGTCCTCTACCTGCAGGGCGGCGAGAGCCCCGCCGCCACGACGCCGGCCGCGTAGCCCCACCCATCACGAAGGGCGCCCGCCTGGCGCTGGACGGCCGTCCCTAGAATCAGGGCCGTGAGCTTCCCTGCCACCCGGATGCGCAGGCTGCGGCGGACGCGCGCCCTGCGCGAGCTGGTCCGCGAGACCGATCTGGAGGCGCGACACCTGGTGCAGCCGCTGTTCGTGGTCTCGGGCGAGAGCGTGCGCGAGGAGGTGCCTTCGATGCCCGGCATCGAGCGCTTCTCGATTTCGGAGCTCGTGGCCGAGGCCGCCGAGCTCCAAGCGATCGGGGTCGGCGCCGTGATCCTGTTCGGCATCCCCGCCTCCAAGGACGAGGCCGGCACGGGCGCCTACGACGCGGAGGGGGTCGTTCAGTTGGCGGTGCGGGCGCTGAAGGAGGCCCATCCCGAGCTGGTCGTGATCACCGACGTCTGCCTGTGTGAGTACACCTCGCACGGCCACTGCGGCGTGGTTCGGGACGGCGAGGTCGACAATGACGTCACGGTCGAGCTCCTGGCCAAGACAGCGATCTCGCAGGCGGACGCGGGCGCCGACGTCGTCGCCCCGAGCGACATGATGGACGGCAGAATCGGGGCGATCCGCTCGCAGCTCGACGAGGAGGGCCACTCGAACGTGGCGATGATCGCCTACAGCGCCAAGTACGCCTCGGCGTTCTACGGCCCGTTCCGCGAGGCAGCCGAGTCGACGCCCCAGTTCGGCGACCGCCGTGGCTACCAGATGGACGCGGCGAACGCGCTCGAGGCGGTGCGCGAGGCGGAGCTCGACCTGGCCGAGGGCGCCGACGTCGTGATGGTGAAGCCGGCGATGCCCTACCTCGATGTGATCCGCCGTGTCAAGGAGCAAACCGGCGCGCCCGTCGCGGCCTACCAGGTGTCCGGGGAGTACTCGATGCTGAAGGCCGCGGCCCAGAACGGGTGGATTGACGAGCGAGCGGCCGTGCTCGAGAGCCTGACCGCGATCCGGCGAGCCGGGGCCGATCTGGTGCTGACCTACTACGCGAAGCAGGCCGCGGGTTGGCTCTGAGCGGCGCCGACGCCCCACTCAAGCAGCCTCGGCCAAAGGCCCGCTCGCGCCGCGACGGCGCGGCGGTCCCGCTCGACGACGACGACAAGCGCCTCATGAACCTGCTCCAGTCGAGCTTCGCGCTCGACCCCGAACCGTTCGCCGGCATCGCGAGCGCCGCGGAGCTCGGAGTGGAGGGGGTGCTGAGCCGGACCCAGCGGCTGCTCGACCAGCGGATCATCCGCGAGATCACGCCGATCTTCGACACCCGCGCGCTCGGCTACGCCTCGATGCTGGTGGCGGCGAAGGTGGACGACGAGCACCCGCAGCGCGCCGCCCAGATCATCAACGCCCACCCCGGTGTCTCCCACAACTACCTGCGCACGCACGAGTTCAACCTCTGGTTCACGATCGCGACGCCGCCCGACTCCACGCTTGGGCTCGCGGGCACGCTCGACGTTCTCCAAGCGGCGACGGGCGCGGAGTCGATCCGCCAGCTCCCGACCTTGACCCTGTTCAAGATCAACATGAACCTGGAGATGGAGCAGGGAACGGACGCGCTCGCTGCGGCCGTCGACGCCGCGCCGCCGCGAGAGCTCGAGCGCCAGCCGTACGACGAGCACGACATCGCGGTGATCCGGGCGCTCCAGGGGCCGATGGAGGTAACCGAGCGGCCCTACGACGCCGCCGCGGGCGAGGTGGGGATGGCGACGGGCCCGTTCCTCGAGCACCTGTCGGGAATGGTCGAGCGGAAGCTGCTGAGGCGCGTCGCCGCGATCCTGTACCACCGCCGTGCGGGGTTCTCCGCGAACGGGATGGGAGTGTGGCGAGTGCCCGCCGACCAGGTTCTGGAGGTCGGCGGCCGGATGGCAGCCGTTCGCGGGATTTCCCACTGCTACCAGCGCCCCACCTACGAAGATTGGCCCTACTCCGTGTTCACGATGGCGCACGGGCGCTCGAAGGAGGAGTGCGACGCCATCCTCGACGGAATCGCGCAGGAGCACAGCCTCCACGGCGAGGACCGCGCGGTCCTCTACTCCTCCACCGAGTACAAGAAGGTGCGCCTGCGCTACTTCACCGACGAGTATGCGCGCTGGGAACGGGAGCACGCAGGCGTTTAGCTGGGACGTCTCGACGGCCCCTCCGCTCTCCTGCGATCAGCGCCAGCCTGTCTAGCTACTACATGGTGCATGCCCATGGACACGCGGACTTCTGAGAGGCTCTTTTCGCGCGCGGTGGGGCTCATGCCGGGTGGGGTCAACTCCCCGGTTCGCGCCATGCGGCAGGTCGGGCGCGAGCACCCGATCTTCGTCGAGCGCGGCGAGGGGTGCGAGCTCATCGACGTGGACGGCAACCGCTACGTCGACTGGGTGTGCTCATGGGGGCCGCTGATCCTCGGTCACGCTCACCCGCTGGTCGTCGACGCCGTGCGGGATGCGGCCTCACGCGGTACCAGCTTCGGCGCCCCCACCGAGGCAGAGGTGGAGCTGGCCGCGGAGGTCTGCGAGCGATTCCGCTCGGTGGAGATGGTTCGGATGGTCAACTCGGGAACCGAGGCGACGATGAGCGCCCTGCGCCTGGCTCGCGGCGCGACGAGCAGAGGCAAGGTCGTCAAGTTCGCCGGCGCCTACCACGGCCACGTCGACGGCCTGCTCGCCGAGGCGGGCTCGGGGCTGGCCACCCAGGGACTGCCCGCCAGCCCGGGGGTCACCTCCGCCCAGGCGGCCGACACGATCGTCGTCCCCTGGAACGACCGCGACGCCGTGGCGGCCGCCGTTGCGGAGCACCACCCGGCGGCGATCCTGGCCGAGCCCCTACCGGCGAACATGGGGGTGGTCCCGCCGGCCGCCGGCTTCCTGGAGCAGCTTCGCGAGTTGGCTGACCACGATGGCGCCCTGCTCGTCCTCGACGAGGTGATCTCGGGCTTCCGGGTGGCGCGCGGCGGGGCACAGGAGGCCTTCGGGGTCGACGCGGATCTCACGGTGATGGGGAAGGTCTTGGGCGGCGGCCTGCCAGCGGCGGCCTACGGTGGGCGCCGCGATCTGATGGAGCGGGTTGCGCCGGCCGGCGACGTCTACCAGGCCGGGACCCTGTCGGGGAACCCGCTCGCGACGGCGGCCGGGCTGGCGACGCTGCGTGAGCTCGACGAAGCGGCCTACCAACGGCTCGCCGAGCTCACCGACCGCCTCGCCGCCGGCCTTCGGGAGGCCGCCGGCGACCGACCGGTCCGGGTCGCGGCGGCCCCTGGCCTGCTGACGGTGTTCTTCAGCCGGGACGCGGTATGCAACTTCGCCGACGCGTCGGCTTGCGACACCGACGCCTACGGGCGGTTTTGCCGCGCCCTGCTCGAGCGTGGGGTCTACCCGCCGGCCTCGCAGTTCGAGGCCTGGTTCGTCTCCCTCGCGCACGATGAGGCGTCGATCGACCGCACCGCCGAGGCGGCCCGGGAGGCGTTCACCGTGGCGTTCGGCTAAGCCGACTCGTTGACGAGCTGGGGGTTGGCCCTCGCCCGGTCCAGCTCCACGTGGGCCCGGCTGTCACGGTTGCGGATCAGCACCAGCGTCAGCACGAAGCCAACCGCGGCGATCACCGCCCCTCCGAGGAACGCGGCCTGGAAGCCCTCGGTGAGCGCGTTGGTCAGGGCGGAGGGATCGCCGCCCGCCGAGGCCATGACGTTGTCGGTGCGGGTGGTGGCGATCGTCGCCAGGACGGCCAGGCCGAGCGCACCCCCGATCTGCTGGGAGGTGTTGATCAGGCCGCTTGCGAGGCCGGACTCCTGGTCGCGCACGCCCGAGACAGCGGCGATCGTCGTCGTGACGAAGGCGAAGCCCAGCCCGGTCGCCGCGAGCACCGACGGACCGAGGATGTCGGTGAGGAATCCGCCGCCGACCGAGACCTGGGAGAACCAGGCCAGGGCCACGGCGATGAACGCCATCCCGGCTGCCAGCACGGGCTTGAACCCGATGCGCGTGACCAGCTGAGAGGCGATCCCGGCGGCCACGATGATCGTGAGCGCCAGCGGCAGGTAGGAGAGCCCGGCTTGGATCGCGCTGTAGCCGAGCACCTGCTGCATGTAGAGCGTGATGAAGAAGAACATCGAGAACAGCGACGCCCCGACGAGCAGGCCGACGATGTTCGCTCCCGTCAGCGTCCGCAGCCGGAAGATCCGGAACGGCATCAGAGGTGCCTCCGAATGCAGCTCGATCGCGATGAACGTGGCGATCAGCAACGCGGCGACGCCCAGCAGGCCGAGCGTCTGCAACGAGCCCCAGCCCGCGTTGGTGGCGTCGACGATCGCGTACACCAGCACCGAGAGGCCCGCGGTCACGGTCACCGCGCCGGCCGCGTCGAAGTGGCGCGTAGCCGACTCGGAGCGACTCTCGGCGATCAACCGCGGGGATAGCGCCGCGACGGTGAGCGCGACGGGCACATTGACCCAGAGCACCCACTCCCAGCCGAGGCCATCGGTGAGGATCCCGCCGAGGAGCACTCCGGCGGCGCCGCCCGCCCCGGCGACGGCCCCCCACGCTCCGAGCGCCTTGTTGCGCTCGGCGCCGTCCCGGAAGGTGGTGGTGACGATCGAGAGCGCCGCCGGGGAGATGATCGCCGCACCGAGGCCCTGAGCCGCTCGCGCAGCGATCAGCTGCCCCTCGTTCGCGGAGAAGCCGGCAGCGAGCGAAGCGGCCGCGACCACGAGGAGTCCCGCGATGAACACCCGCCGCCGTCCAAGCAGGTCCGCCAACCTCCCGCCGAGCAGCAGGAAGCCGCCGAACGTGAGCACGTATGCGTTCACGACCCAGGGCAGGTTCTGCTGCGAGAAGTTGAGCCCCTTGCCGATCGACGGCAGCGCCACGTTGACGATGGAGGCGTCGAGCACGACGATGAACTGCGCGAAGCAGAGCAGAGCGAGGGCAATCCAGCGGCGGCGCTCGAACTCTTGGGCTGTGGTCATGATGTCCTCCTCGGTGTGGTGCCGGTGCGTATGCGATAATCGGAAGTCGAGTTCCGGTTCCGCCACTATACGGAACTTCGGTTCCGGTTGTGTGGCGGTGATCACATAGGCGCCTCTCGGTGTCGTCACCCTGGTGACGAACGGGCGGAGCCGAAATTGACATCCGAACCCCCAAAGAGACAGATGGCCACCAAGACAACCACCGCAACCTCGCCGCCCTTGGCCGATGGCGCCCGGACGCAGCGGGCGGATGCGCGGCGGAACCGCCGCAAGGTCCTCGACGCCGCGCGAAAGGCGTTCGCCGAGGATGGGCTCGACGTTCGCGTCGAGAAGGTGGCGCGAAGGGCCGGAGTGGGGGTGGGCACCCTATACCGCCACTTCCCGACCAAGGAGGACCTCCTCCAGGCGCTCGCCGACGACCGGTTCGCCGGCCTCGCCGAAGCGGCCCGCACGGCCCTCGACGATTCCGACGCCTGGAAGGGGTTCTCGGAGTTCATGCGCTACTCGGCTGAGGTCATGGCCGGCGACCGGGCCCTCTCGGAGGCCATGGATCAACGCCCCGAGATGTGCGGCCAGGCCGCGGAGGACGTCAAGTTGCTGGAGATCGTTGGCGAGCTGATCGAGCGCGCGCAGGCCGAGGGGGCGCTGCGCTTAGACGTGGTTCCGGAGGATGTGCCCAGCCTGATCTGCGGGCTCGGACGGGCGACCCGGGAGACCGAGGGCCGCCCCTCCATGAGCTGGGAGCGCTACCTCGCGATCATCCTCGCCGGCCTTCGCCCGCCGGCCGATGCGCCCTTCCCCGCCTCTCCTGACCACTCCTGAGCGCTCCCACCTGCCGGAGCGGCTAACCTCGCGCGCCGATGCCCGTCGCCGACGAGGCCCTGCATGCGCTCGCGGACCAGCTCCGCGGGGACGATTCGGTGATCTCGCCGTACGTCACCGACCCCGACCGAGCTGAGCCCACGCTCGGCCGCCTCGCCGCGGCCGGCCCGAGCGCCGCGGCCGATCCAGCCGAGTACGCGCTCCTGATCGAGACGATCCGCGAGGGCTATCTCCTGCATCACGGGCAGCCCCGCGTGATCGCCGGGGCCGACGAGGACCTCGCCCTGCTGGCCGGCGACTACCTGTACGCGCTCGGCCTCGAGCGGCTCGCAGCGCTCGGGGACCTCGCCGCGATCCGTGAGCTGGCCGACCTGATCTCGCTCTCGGCGCAGCTCCATGCCGAGGGGCGCGAGGGGGGGAGCGAGCTCTGGCTGGCCTCGGTTACAGCGGTCGCCGCCGGCCCGAATCCGGCACACGAGCGGGCGAAATCGGGCCTCCGAAGGGCCGAGGCGGACGCCCCCGAGGCACTCTGGCGGCGGGCCGTCCGCACCGCGGAGGAGGCGGAGATCGGCGACGCCTTAGGTCACGCAGCCGAGGCGATAGGCTTCCAGCCCCACTAGGACCCCCTGCCTGAACGTGGCCGACGCCGCCGACAAGACGAACGGTTCCACGGGCGGCGCTGTCCCGAAGCCCGACCCGCCCGGCTACTTCGAGGGCGAGTCGATGAGCCGCCGCAAGGCGCTCACCGTGGCCGGACAGGCGGTCGGCGGGCTGGCGGGCGCGATCATCGTGCTCCCGGCGGTGGGCTTCGCCGTGGCGCCGATCTTCGAGAAGCCGGAGGAGCGCTGGGAGAGCGTCGGCGCCGTCAGCCGCTTCACCGAGAAGACCTACACGCCAGTGGTCTTCACCCTCGTGGAGGGAATCGGAGAGGCCGGCAAGACCACGGCCTACGTCCGCAAGGCGATCCCCGCCCCGCCGTTCAACGAGACCCAGTCGTACGAGCCGTACGTGGCGATCTCGACCCGCTGCGCACACCTCGGCTGCCCCGTGCACTTCGTGGATGCCGCGAAGAACTTCATCTGCCCCTGCCACGGCGGGGTCTACGACTTTCAGGGCAAGGTGATCGGCGGGCCGCCGGTTCGCCCCCTGGACCACTTCCAGACTCGGGTGCGCAACGGCGAGGTCCAGGTTGGCCCTCGCTACAGCGTCACCTCACAGCTCGAACCGGTCCGTGCCCGCGACCCGGGCGAGTTCACCGGCGGAGTCTGGAACGTGATCTACCCGCCGCGCCCCGACACCTTCCCGGCGCCGTGAGGAGGCTCGAGTGAAGCTTCCCGTGCCCAAGGCGTTGACGAAGCCGCAGCCGCCCGGCGTGGAGGGCAACGGCGCAGGGCCGGCCGTCAAGGAGGCGCCCGCGGATCTGGTCGGGTGGCTCGACGAGCGCACAGGTGGGGCGAGCTTCCTCACCGGGATGCTCTATCGGAAGGTGCCGAAGGGCACCAACTGGTTCTACACCCTCGGCTCGGCGACGCTGTTCGCCTTCGTGGTGCAGGCCGTGACCGGGGTGTTCCTGGCGATGTTCTACACGCCCTCGCCCACCCAGGCCTACAGCTCCATCAGCCATCTCACCAACGACGTCTTCCTCGGCGAGTTTGTGCGCGGGATGCACAAGTGGGGCGCGAGCGTGATGATCATCCTGGTCTTCCTGCACATGGCGCGGACCTTCGTGTTCGGCGCCTACAAATACCCGCGGGAGCTCAACTGGGTGATCGGGGTCGTGCTGCTGATCCTGACCATGATCATGGGCTTCACGGGCTACCTGCTGCCGTTCGACCAGCGCTCGTTCTGGGCGACAACGGTGGGCAACAACATCAACGGCACCGGCCCCTTCGTCGGCCCCTACCTGGCCGACTTCCTGTACGCGGGGCCGGAGTTCGGGGCCACGACCCTCTCGCGCTTCTACGCGATCCACATGCTGATCGTCCCGGGCCTGATCATCGCCCTGATCGGAGCGCACCTGTTCCTGGTGGTGAAGCTCGGGACTACGGCGCCGCCGTGGCTCCAGCCCAAGCGCGCGAGGGGGACGGTCGTCAAGGAGGAGAGGGTTTGAACCGGGCCGAGAAGGAGGCCTACCTCCGCGACTACGAGCTGCTGAAGAAGCAGGGCAAGCCGTTCTTCCCGTACGCGGTGATGAAGGACTCGACGATGGCCCTGATCGTCGTCCTGGTGATAGTCGTGATGGCCCTGGTGCTGGGCGCCGAGCAGGGGCCGAAGGCGGACCCCACCACCACCACCTACACACCCAGGCCCGAGTGGTACTTCTTCTTCCTGTTCGAGGTGCTGCGGGTGATCAAGCCGCCGGAGCTGGTTCCGCTGGCGACGATCATCATCCCCACCATCGCGATCGTCCTGCTGCTACTGCTGCCCTTCTACGACCGGGGCGCCGAGCGAAGGCCTGAGCGGAGGCCGATCGCGATGACCGTGCTGACCCTCGTCGTGGTGGTGATGGCGTACCTCACCTACGCCGGCGCCACTGCGGGGCCGCCTACGACCATAGACCTGAAGGTGCCGCGCCAATATGAGGCGGGCAAGCTCGTGGTCGCCCAGTCGGGCTGCCTGGCGTGCCACAAGATCGGGGACAACGGCAACGGGGCGCTGGGTCCGAACCTCACCCAGGTCGGGGCGCGGATCCCACGCAACGCCATCCTGCGCTCGCTCAAGGCGGGGCCGGGGATCATGCCGTCGTTCCAGAACCTCGGCGAGCAGAAGCTGAACCAGGTCGCCGACTTCCTCTCATACCTCAAGTAGCCGCGCGGCCGCAGATCCCGGAACGCGAATCAGCCGAGTTCGCCGCGGAGGTGCGGACGATGTTCGACCGCATCGCGGGCGTCTATGACCTGATGAACACGGCGATGACCGCGGGGATGCACCATCGCTGGCGCGAGCGGGCCGCCGGCCGGGCGGAGGTCGAGCCCGGCGGCGCGGCCCTCGACGTGTGCTGCGGGACTGGCGACCTGGCGTTCGAGCTCGCCGCCCGGGTTGGCCCGGCGGGAACCGTGGTCGGCTGCGACTTCTCCGAGCCGATGCTCGAGCTGGCCCGGCGCAAGGCCGCCGACCGGGGGTTGGGCCAGGTGCGCTTCGACTGGGCTGATGCCCTCGAGCTTCCCTATGAGGACGGGGCCTTCGACGCGGTCACGGTCGGCTTCGGGGCCCGCAACCTCTCCGACCTCGACCGTGGACTACGAGAGCTGGCGCGGGTGCTGAAGCCCGGCGGCCGGCTGGTGATCCTCGAGATCACCCAGCCGCGGCGGCCCCCGCTTTCCACCTTCTACTCGCTGTGGTTCGACCGGATCGTCCCCGTGCTGGGCACGATCGCCGGCGACCGCGACGCTTACTCGTATCTGCCCCGGTCGGTGAAGCGCTTCCCGTCGCCCCAGGGGCTGGCGGAGATGATGGGCGCGGCTGGGCTCGAGGGCATTAGGTACCTGCTCCTGGCGGGGGGGATCATCGCCATCCATTCCGGGGCCAGGCCGGGCTGAGCTGCTCGCGTCCTGGGAGGAGGCAGCAGATCGACCTGAACCGAGACACCACGTGAATCGCTCCGACGTCCCGCCGCCGGTGACCGTGGTGCTCGAGGCAGCGGGCGCCTGGCTGCCGGCCCGCATGGAGGCCGTCGAGGAGCGGCTGCGGGGCCTGCTGGAGGGCCATGGCGAGGCGCTCGCGTCCGACGCCGGCTCGACGCTGGATGCGGGGGGCAAGCGCCTTCGCCCGATGCTCGTCCTGCTCAGCGCCGGCCCCGGGGCGGGCGAGGCGGCGATTCGCGCCGCGACCGCGATCGAGCTCGTCCACATGGCGTCCCTCGTCCACGACGACGTGCTCGACGCCGCGCCGCTTCGGCGCGGACGGCCGACCGTGGTCGCACGATCCGGCCGGCCGCGGGCGGTCGCTGTCGGCGACCTCCTGTTCTCGCGGGCCTTCGCCGAGCTCGGCGTCGACGGCACCCCGGAACAAGTGGAGCGCCTGTCGGCGGCTTCGGTGGCCCTGGCCCTCGGGGAGCTCGCCCAGCGCCGCGACGCGTTCGACCTCTCGATCTCGGCGGCGCGCTACCTGAGGCGCTGCGAGCTCAAGACGGCTCGGCTGTTCGAGTGCGCCTGCCTGATCGCCGAGGTTCCTGAGGCGACCGAGAAGACCGGCGCCCTGGAGACGTTCGGCCGCGAGATCGGCCTCGCCTTCCAGCTCCTCGACGACGTGCTCGACGTGACCGGACCGCCGGAACGGACCGGGAAGGCTCGCGGAACCGACCTGCTCGATGGGACCGTCACCCTGCCGTTGATCCTTGCCCGCGAGCGGGACGACTCGCTGGCCGAACTCGACCTGCGCTCCCTAGACGCCGTGGGCGCGGAGGCGGTCTGCGAGCGGATCGCCGCCACCGGCGTTCTGGAGGAGGTACGCGCCGGCGCGCGCCGGCGCGTGGAGCTGGCAAAGCGGGCGCTGGAGCTTGGGCGGGCACTCGAGCCCGAGCGGCGCCAGCTCCTGGAGCTGGTCGCCGAGGGGATCGTCGAGCGCTATTCCTAGGCGCCCTAGAAGTCCTCGGGAAGGATCTGGTCCGCTTGGAGGGCCGCCGCGAAGCGGTCGATCTGCTCCTCCATGTTGGCGCGGATCAGGACGTTGAGATCGTCGAGCACCGACTCGGTGCCGCGGTCGAGCGCCTCGTCCAGGCGGTCGACAATCTCTTGGCGGTAGCGACCGCCACCGTTCCACTCGCATTCGGGGCAGCGGAGAGCGACATGCCACTGGCGCTCGCTCGCCGGCGCCCAGTCGGTGGGGTAGACGAGGTCCGAGTTGCAGGAGGGGCAGACGTGCAAGTCGTCGTCGCGACGGGGCGTGGCACTCGCCAGACGGGTCTCGAAGATGCTCGGCTCGAGGCCGCGCTGGAGGGAGGGCCTGCTGTTCGGGTCGCGCTTGGCTGTCTGCCGCTCTGCCATTACGGATGGTCTTATCGGCGGAGCACCCCAGATGCTTTAGGTACCCGACCCCAGGGAAGGCGGGGGGTGGCTCGCGGCGCCGCGCGGCGACGGCGTGCGGCGGGAATAGACTCAGCCTGATGGTGCTCAGCGACGGCTCGATCAAGGCGGAAATCGAGGCCGGCCGGATCGCGCTCGACCCCTTCGACGAGGGGATGATTCAGCCGTCCAGCGTGGACGTGCGTGTGGATCGCCGGTTCCGGGTGTTTCACAACGCCCGCTACCCCTTCATCGACGTGCGCCAGCCGATGGAGGACCTGACCGAGGCGGTCGAGGTCTCGGATGCCGACCCGTTCATCCTCCACCCCGGGGAGTTCGTGCTGGGCCAGACGCTGGAGCGCGTGCGCCTCCCCGACGACATCGTCGCTCGCCTCGAGGGCAAGAGCTCGCTCGGGCGGCTGGGTCTCCTGATCCACAGTACGGCGGGGTTCGTCGACGCGGGCTTCGAGGGCAACCTGACGCTGGAGCTCTCGAACGTGGCCAACCTGCCGGTCACGATCTACTACGGGATGCCGATCGGCCAGATCTCGTTCATGCGCATGGACGCCCCGGTCGAGCGCCCGTACGGGTCGGGCGAGACGAGGAGCAAGTACCAGGGCCAGGCGGAGCCGACGCCCAGCCGCTTCTACCTCAACTTCGATCGCTAGCCGGCCGTCACCGCTGGGCGCTGCCTGACGGGAGCGGCCTGGCAATTGGCGTACCATTGTTGGGATGCCTGGAAATATTGGCCTTCCGGAAATCCTCGTCGTTCTCGTGATCGCGCTGGTCATCTTCGGCCCTAAGCGCCTTCCCGAGCTCGGCCGCTCGGTGGGCAAGGGGATCCGCGAGTTCCGGTCCTCGATCGCGGGCAACGACGAGGACGAGGAGCCGCCGTCGAAGCCCGCCCAGATCGAGGGCGCGGAGAAGCCCTCCGAGCCGGTCGAGGGCGAGGTCGTAACCGAGCACCGCTCCTGAGATGACCGCGCGCACACCGGTTGACGCCCGGGACGTGGGCGCGTAGCCATGCCTCGTATGCGGGCAGCCAAGTTCGACGAGCAGATGTCGCTCGTCGAGCATCTCGACGAGCTGCGCAATCGGATCATCGTCTCGGCCGCGGTCCTCGTCGTCGCGTGCGGGCTGTGCTTTTGGCAGAACCACGTGTTGCTCCACATCGCGAACGATCCGCTTCCGCCGGGGATCAAGCCGTTCACCCTGAGCGTCACCGAGCCGTTCATGCAGACGCTGAAGATCTCGATCTACGCGGGGATCCTGATCTCGCTCCCGGTGCTGTTGTACCAGGCTTATGCATTTCTCCTGCCGGCGTTGAAGCCGACCGAGCGGCGCGCCGTGATGCCGTTTCTCTTCCTGGTGCCGCTGCTGTTTATCGCCGGCGTCGTGTTCTCGTACTTCATCGTCGTTCCGGCTGCCACCAAGTTCCTGCTGAACTACAACCAGGGCGAGTTCAACATCCAGGTCAGGGCGAGCAGCTACTACGGCTTTTTGATCACGACCCTGATCGCGCTCGGGCTCGTGTTCCAGGTCCCGATGGGGATCGTGGCGGTGACCCGGCTCGGCATCGTCACCCCCGAGCAGCTCTCCCACAACCGCCGCTACGCGTATTTCGCCCTCGCGGTCGTGGCGATGCTGCTGCCGGGAACCGACCCTGTGACCATGCTGATCGAACTGGCACCGCTCCTGGTGCTATTCGAGTTCTCGCTGATCCTGTCGCGGATGGTCACGCCGACCCAGCGCGCCAGTCCGCCCGAACCCGACCCCGAGCCGCCCGGCAGCCCCGCCAGCTAGGCTCCCGCGGTGCTCTTCGACCTTCGAGGCAAGCGGCGGCGACTCGTTCAAGTCGTCTACTCGCTGCTCGCGGCATCCTTTCTGATCGGCTTCGTGTTCCTGGGCATCGGCAGCGGGGGGATCGGCAGCGTCTCCGACCTTTTCGGCGGCAACAGCGGCGGGTCGACCAGCAGCCAGTTCGACAGTCAGATCAGCGCTGCGCAGGCGCAGCTGCAGAAAGACCCCAAGGACTCGGCAGCGCTCCTGAGGCTCGCCGAGAACGAGTGGTTCAAGGCGAAGAGCGGCGTGAGCCAGGATCCGAACACGGGACAGATCACCGGCATCAGCGACGATGCGCACACATCTCTAGGGCAGTCCGCCGACGCCTGGGCCAAATACCTGAAGGTCAACAAGGGGAAGGCGGACGCCGGGGTGGCAAACGAGATGACGCAGGTGTATGCGCTGTTGAACGACGCATCCGGCGCCGCCAAGGCGCAACGAATCGTTACCGCAGACCAGCCGAACCAGAACACGTACGGCACCCTGGCCCTCTATCTCTATGCCGGAGATGACATCGGCGCCGGCGATGCCGCGGCCAGGAAGTCGGTGAGCCTGGCGCCGAAATCGGTCCGCAAGCAGGTGAAGCAGCAGCTCGACCAGACTCGCGCGCAGGCGATCAAATTCAAGAAGCAGCAGGCCAAGGCGCAAAAAAAGGCGCAGTCTTCGACCACCCCCGGCGGCGCCCCGGTCCAGAGCCCGTTCGGCGGTCTCCCCAGCGGGCCGTAGGGCCGAACAGCCCACCGGCCACCGCTACCATCCGCCCCCCGCGGGCCGTTAGCTCAACTGGTAGAGCAGGAGCCTCTTAAGCTCAAGGTTGAAGGTTCGAGTCCTTCACGGCCCATGGCTTAGGCAAGCGGAAAAACGTCGCCCTCCGGGGCGGCGTTTCGCGTATCCGCGGGTAGGGCTTGCCCGACCTGAGGCTTGGGTTCGCAGAGGCGGAGTCTCGGGCGGGTACCCATTCCGCCGCCGCTCCCGGCACGCCACAGTGGGGCCATGACGCAAAGGCTGTCCGCGCGCACTGTGGGACCGCCACGCCGCCACGTTGGAGCGAGCCATTGCGGGCTTCGCGGCGTAGAGTTACGGCTCCGGCAGTTGTCCTTGGCTGACGAGGGTTTGAGGTGACCGTCACGAGGCTCGAGTCGTTCGCCAGGCTCCTCTTCCCGCTTGGGCTCGCTCTAGGCGTTGCGGCGGGTCTGTACGTCTTTGGGACCGAGCACGTTCCCGATTACTCGGGTACCGCCCTGTTCGGACGGACGGCGGCCGACACCCTGCCGCTCAAGTCCTGGCTGGCGACTGGCCTGCTGGCACTCGCCGTCTTGCAGCTCGGATTGGCGCTGTGGATCTACGGCAGGCTCCCCGGCATGACCGTCGCTGGCCTAAGGACAGGCAATGTTCATCGCGCTGTCGGGGTCATCGCCATCCTGGTCACGCTACCGATCGCCTATCACTGCGCCTTTGCCTACGGGGTGAAGACGGACGTCGACGCGCGGGTCGCTGTGCATTCGCTGGCCGGCTGCTTCCTCTACGGCGCGATTGCCGCCAAGCTGGTGATCGTCCGCTCTCGCCGGTTGCCCGGCTGGACGCTGCCGCTGGCCGGCGGCACGTTGGTCGTGATCGTCGCCGTGCTTTGGTACTCGAGCGCGCTCTGGTACTTCAACAACTACAGCCTTCCGGTGCTCTGATGGCCCCGGGACTCGCTCCCGAACTCCCGCCCCACCGGCGCTTAGAGCCAGCGGAGCGGAAGTTGATGGGGTCGCGTCAACCCTTGTGGAAGGAGACGAGCCTCAGCACCTCTCGTGGTCCCTTGACCGTGATCTCGCGAACATCGCCGATTCCGCGAACGTATTCCTTGTTGTCGACCACGCCCGGCTCGAGCGGCGTCGTCTCCTTGGTCCTCAACGCGTGGCGTGAGGAGACGAACGGCACGGAGACTGGGGCGTTCAGATCGAGAACCTTGAATTGGTCCTCGGCCTGGCCTTTGAGGAACTCCTGACGGGCGGATTGACCGACCTTCGGATGCCCCGGGACCAACACCCCGGGACGGGCGCCGTTCACGCCAGCCTTGAAGGATCCCTCGGTGCTGGTCGGGTTGCCGTGCCTGTCGAGCTCCTTCGTCGCTTCGCCGAGATACCAGACGTTGCGGTGACGATCTTGGGCGTAGAAGTCGTTCGTGACCTCCTCACGCCTGCCATGCACTCGAACGACGTCATGCACGACCGTCGTCTTGACGCCGAGGATCGTCTTCGTCCTGTGGGTCACTCTCATGTCGTCGACCATCTTCGTGTGGCCCTTGGCGCCCTTGTAGTGCCACTTGCTCCCGGGCGTGAGCGGAAAGTAGGGGTTGTCGACTCTCCGGACGAAATCGCTCGGACTGAGAGTCGCCGGCCATCCTGGTCCGGCGCCCGACTTGATCGGGCCGGATTTCTGGAGCACGGCCGGAGCCGTTGCGGCTGCGGCTGCGGATCCCCCTCCGATGAGCGCCGAGGCTATCCCCAGCGTCAGGATTGCCCTCCCCCGGATCGAGTGATTCCAATTCACTGTTGGTGTCCTCCTTTCGGGTCGGACGTTTGCGGCCACGGTAGGTCGACGAGATGAAAGGACGATGACTGTGCGGGGTCAGCGGAGCTAAGCCGCGGGTCTTGCAAGCCGAGTTGAACCGGCGAAGCGCCAACGATCGCGGGTTAGACTCGCGGCTATGCGACGTGGGGGCCGCTCGGGGAGGTGGAGGCTGCTGTGTGTTGCGTTAGGCGCATGCATGCTTCTCATCGCCGGCGTTACGAGCGCCGGCGCGGCCGCTCGCGACTTCGACAACCCCGCCTCGGCCAGCACCTCACAGCAGTTCGGGTCCGGAAGCGTCCAGCGCTCCGACACGCCGAACGACCCGGACTACGACTACGCCGAGCCGGATGATCCGGATTCAACTGCAAACGGCGGCACGGTCAGTCCATCGACCAACCTCTACGACGAGCAGTTCGGCCTCTTCGGGTTCCCATCGGCCCGCACCCGCGCAAGCGCCCGCTACCTCACCGGCCCCAATACAGGACAGCCGCAGATCTCCGGCTTCAACGCGGCCGGGGCCTGGAAGGTCGAGCGAGGCCGCCCGGGTGTGGCGATCGCGATTCTCGACACCGGGATCAAGTGGGACAAGGGATCGCTGCGGACCCAGATTCGGCTCAACCGAGGCGAGCTGCCGTTGCCGAACAGCGGTCGCTCCACGCCCATATCCGACCCCGGCTCGGTGCCCGGCGGGGGCTGCTCGAACATGTCGAACGCCTACGATGCCAACGCGGACGGCTCCTTCAACGTGCTCGACTACGTCTGCGACAGCCGCGTCAGCGTGAGCTGGTCCGGCCGCCACGGGCCCACCGGCGCACTCACGGCCGAGGACCTGATCCAAGCGTTTTCAAACGGCGCGGACGACGACCACAACGGCTTCGTTGATGACGTCGCCGGCTGGGACTTCTTCGACAATGACAACAACCCCTACGACGCCTCGAGCTACTTCGCCGCCGCCAACCACGGCAGCGGCCGCGCCGAAAACGCGGCCGAGCGCGGCAATGAAGGCTCAGGAGGGATCGGGGTTTGCCCGCACTGCCAGATCTTGCCGCTGCGGACCTGGGACACATTCGTCTCCGACGGCAACACGTTTGCGATGGGGATGCTCTACGCGACCGACAACGGCGCCGCCGTGATCGAGGGTGCCAATGGCTCGACCTATCACTCCGCCTTCGCCGAGGCCGCCTCCCAGTACGCGTACGCCCATGGAGTCGTGCAGACCTATTCGGGCGACGATCTGAACACGGGCAACCACAACTACCCGGCCAACTACGGCCACGCGATGCTGATCCAAGGCACCGTGCCGGACACGATCGGACTGGGTCAGGACGCCGGGAACCAGGTCGCTCAGGCGCTTCAGGGGCTTTGTGGACCCGTCTCGGCGCCGGCCGGCTGTCCGGGCACCTCCCTGCCCGCCACCAGCTACTTCCGTGGCGCCAACACGACGCAGTACGGGGGCAAGAGCTCGATCTCCATGGAGGGCACGACGGGCTCCGAGAACACCGGTAAGGCCGCCGGGGCGGCGGGCATCGTGATCAGCGCCGCGCGTGACCGCAACGCGTCGATCAGCCTTCGGCCGGACGAGGTACGTGAGATCCTCGAGCAGACCGCCGAGCGGGTGACCACCGGCAACACCGGCACCGTGGGCGTTCCCGACCCCGGCGCCGCCCCGACCGCTCCGCGCATCGATCAGTGGACGACGCACTTCGGCTGGGGACGGGTCGACCTTGGCGCCGCCACCGCCCTCGCGCACTCGGGCAAGATCCCGCCGGAGGCGGCGCTCGACTCTCCGGACTGGTACGCACCGCTGACGGGGTCGAGCTTCAAGGTCGGCGGCCTCGCGCGCGCCCGCTTCGCGGTGGGTCACAGCTTCCACTGGGCGCTCCAGTGGGGGGTCGGCGAAACGCCGACGAGCTGGCACACGGTCAGGGCCGGCAACTCGACCCAGAGCGTCACGGACTTCGGCTCGATCAACTTGGACAACGTGCGAGCCGCCATCGCGAACTACACGCCCCCGCCCGACTCCGGTGGTCCCACATTCGCGCCCGGTGAGCCCAACCCCTATAAGCACGAGTTCACCGTCCGCCTGGTGGTCAACGGTCAGGCGATTCCGACCCCGGGCGTCGACCGGCGCGTCTTCGCCTCGGCTCAGGACCCGAGTCTTCGAGCCGGCTATCCGAAGCGGATGGGCACCGGCGGTGAGGCGCCGATTCGCTACGCGGACCTGAACGGCGACAACAGCGAGGAGCTGATCGTCCCCACCGAGGATGGGACGATCCACGCCTACCGGGCCAATGGATCGGAGCTGCCCGGGTGGCCGGTCCACACAAGGAATGAGATCTCGGCGGGGGGGCACGGTTCGGCCCCGGGCTTCCAGGCCCTCCAGGCAGCGGGAACGCCCCCACGGGAGCCCCCGCGCGGCCCCGTCGTCGCGGATCTAAACGGCGATGGCGTCCCGGAGATCGTGGACACGGCGGGCGTCCACATCTACGCCTGGGAGCCGGACGGGAAGCCGGTCCCCGGCTTCCCCGTTTCCTCGAAGCTCCAGTTCTGCGGCCCTCAGCACGAGAGCCAGCCTCTCATGCATCCGAAGTGCGGGTTCCTGTCGAGCCCCGCCGTCGGACACGTCGAGGGCACGACGAAGCCGCTCGACATCGTCGCGCCCTCGCTGGACGGCCACCTCTACGCGTTCGACGATCACGGCAAGCCATTGCCGGGCTTTCCCGTGCCGCTCGTCGACCCGGGCGTTCCGAAGAGCCAGCGGATGATCGCGGAAGCGATCAACGAGCCCGCGATCGGCAACATCAGCGGGGACGACAAGGAAGAGGTCATAGTTGCCACCAACGAGACGTACGGGGCGGTCCAGGACCCCGCCCAGGGGCTGTCGGCGCTGCTCGCCGGCGCCGCAGGAGGCTCCTCGCGACTCTACGCCGTATGGCCCCGTGGTACCGACCACGCGGGCGGGCCGTTCGTGCCCGGCTGGCCGGTCAAGCTCGACGGCGCGATCCAGTCAACGCTGCCGTTGATCGGCCCCGGCCAGGACCCGGCGATCGCCCGGATCGCGGGCCGGCCGACGATCGTCGCCTCGACCACGGGCTCCGCGACGATCGAGGAGTATGGCTCGAACGGGAACCTCCTCCGATCCGTACAACAGGGCGCCTACGGACCCGGCTCCAACGCAACCGATCGCAGCGGCACGATCAACCTCTTCGAGTCGGCCGTGCTGGGGAAACTGGCCCCCGCAGCGCCGATCGACATCGTCAAGTACGGGCTCTCGTTGAGCGACGTCTCAAACCTTCTGCTCACCGGCCAGAACGCCCCGTACAACCATCTGATCGGGGCCTACGACGCGACCACCGGCGCCCCGCTTCCGGCATGGCCTCGGATTACCGACGACTTCCAGTTCCTCTCTGCCTCCGACATCGCCAAGGTCGACTCGAACGCGATCGGCAATCAGGTCGTCGCCGGCACCGGTCTCGGCCTCCTCCACGCATACGACGGGACGACGGGTCGCGACGTGGCGGGATTCCCCAAGGTGACGGGCGGCTGGCTGTTCGCGCCGGCCGCGTTCTCCAACGACGGGCGGATGGCGGACATCACGCGCGAGGGCTATCTGTTCCAGTGGAGGCTGCCGAGGCTGCCGAGGTGCCAGAGCGAGTGGCCGGAGTTCCGTCACGACCCGCGGCAGAGCGGCAACTACGGCGCCGACGGAACGCCGCCCTCCAGGCCGACGGGCGTCTCCGTCAAGAACGGCGTCCTGAAATGGAGGGCGCCGGGCGACGACTATGGGTGCGGGACCGCGACGCGCTACCAGGTCGTGACCTCGGCTCAGCGCATCACCGCGCAGCGATTCGCCGCTGCGACGCCGCTCGTCGGCCCGCCGACGCCGAAGACAACCGGGGCGGCTCAGGCGTACACGTTGCCGCCCCACAAGCGATACGTCGCGATCCGGGCCGTCGACGACGCCGGCAACGTGAGCTATCCGGCTCAGGTCGATACCCGCCCCGGCGGCTGACGTTGGGGGCGGCCAGGCACGTCGTCTCCCCGCCGCGGCGGACCTGTCCCCGGTGCGGGCAGGCGGGCCAGCACCTACTGCGGCGCTGCCCGAAGTGCGGTACGCGCTACTTCGGCAGCCGGCCCCCCGGCGCCATCCACTGAGCCGGGCTCCGCTCGTCCCGGCCCCGGCATCCCAAGGCCCTGCGCGCAGGGCCTTGATGGGAGCGGCCGGCGGATTCCCTTGCCGCCGAATGCCGCACAATCCACTGCCTGGACGATCTGCAGATAGTCATCGCGGCGCTCTTCGTCTCCGCGGCCGGCCTCAACGCGCTCGCCAACTGGCTGCGCGTGCCCTACCCGATCCCGCTGGTGATCGGCGGGCTCCTGCTGGGCCTGGTGCCCGGGATGCCGGACATCCAGCTCAATCCCGACCTGGTCCTCCTCGTCTTCCTCCCGCCGCTCCTCTACTCGGCGGCGTTCTTCGCGGATCTGCGCAGCCTCCGGGCGGACGCGCGGGTGATCTCGCTGTCGGCGATCGGCCTCGTGATCGCCACCGCCGTCGCCGTCGCGGCGATCGCGCACGACCTGATCGGCCTGCCGTGGGCGATGTCCTTCGTCCTCGGCGCGATCGTCTCGCCCACCGACCCCGCGGCCGCGACGGCGGTCATGCGACGGGTCGGCGCCCCGCGGCGGATGGTCAACGTGCTCGAGGGCGAGAGCCTGTTCAACGACGCCACCGCGCTGGTTGCGTACAAGGTCGCGGTCGCGGCGGCCGTGGGCGCGAGCTTCTCGGCATCCCACACCGTGCTCGAATTCGCCGTCGACGTGGGCGGGGGCATCGCGATCGGCCTCGCGGTCGGCTGGTTGATCGCCGAGGTGAGAAAGCGGATCACCGACGTCAACACCGAGCTGACGATTTCGCTCTTCAGCGCCTACGGAGCGTTCGTCCCCGCCGACCTGCTCGGGGTCTCCGGCGTCCTGGCGGCGGTCACGGCCGGGATCTACCTTGGGTTCCGGGCCCCGGAGATCGCCTCGGTGGAGAGCCGGATGCAGGGCTTCGCGATGTGGTCGGTCCTCACTTTCCTGCTGAACGCAGCGCTGTTCATCCTGATCGGGTTGCAGCTCCCGGTGATCGTCGATGGACTCGCCGGACGGCCCGCGGGCGAGGTGATCGGCTACGCGGCGGCAGTCTGCGCCGCGGTGGTCGTGGTCCGCTTCCTTTGGAGCTTCATCGTCACCTTCATCATCCGGGCGATCGACCGGCGACCGTCGCAGCGCGCGCGGCGCGCCGACTGGCGCACCCGGGTCGTCGCGGGCTGGGCGGGGATGCGGGGGGCGGTGTCGTTGGCGGCGGCGCTGGCGCTGCCGCTTCACACCGACGCCGGTGCGCCGCTGCCAGGTCGTGCGCTGATCCAGTTCATCACCTTCGCCCTGATCCTGGTGACCGTCGTCGGGCAGGGACTCACCCTGCCGTTCCTGATCCGCCGCCTCGGCGTTGTCGACGACGGCACAGAGGAGGAGCGTGAGGAGCTTCGCGCCCGGCTGGTGATCGCGCGCGCCGCGCTCGAGCGGGTCGACGAGCTCGAGGCCGAGGACTGGACCCGCGATGGGACCATCGAGCGAGTGCGCGCCGTGTACGAGTTCCGCCGCCGGCGCTTCAAGATACGGGCGGGAAAGATCGAGGACACGGACGGCATCGAGGAGGGATCCCTCGCCTACCAGCGGATGATGCACGAGATCTATGCCGCCCAGCGACAGGAGCTCGTGCGGCTTCGAAACAGCCGCGAGATCAGCGCCGACGTGATGCGGCGGGTCGAGCGTGAGCTCGACCTGGAGGAGTCGCGGCTGGAGGTCTAGGCGCCGCTATGCGGCAGCGGGCGTCGCTACCGCGCCCTGGCGGATCAGGCTCTCGCCCGTGTCGGTGATCGTGTCCTCGATGGGGCGAGGGGCCCAGCCAAGGACGCTCCTCGCCTTCTCGGACGAGAGCTCGGTGCGCTTTCCGAGCGCACCGACGACCGAGCGGATGCCAGGGTCGAAGAGCGCCATGACGCGCACGAGCAGGTTCGGGATCGTCCGGGTCGGCACTTTCGAGGCGGTCTCTCCGAGTCGCTCCCGGAGGATCTCGCCGATCTCCGCCATCCAGAGGAATCGGGTGGCGGCGATGAAGCGCTCGCCGCCGGCATCGGGGGTCGTCATCGCCCGGATCTCGAGATCGGCGACGTCCCGGACGTCGACCAGGCTGAAGCCCAGCCTGGGCACTCCTGGCGTGCCTCCCAGCAGCCGCTGCACCGCCTGGAGGGAGTAAGAGAGGTCGTCGTTCAACACTGGCCCGATGATCGCGCCCGGGTTGACGACCGCCAGGCGGTCCGCCTCGCCCCGTTCGCGCACCAGGTCCCACGCCGCTAGCTCGGCGATCGTCTTGGAGCGAACGTACGGGGTGAGCCCCGCGCTGTCGGGGTCCGTCCAGTCGCCCTCGTTGAGCGGCCGCACCGCCGCGTCCTTGCTGAGCCTGATCGCGGCGATCGAGGAGGTCACGACGATCCGCTTGACGCCGGCGTCCAAGCTCGCGCGCAGGACCCGCAGGGTTCCCTCGCGGGCCGGCAGGATCAGCTCGTCGGGGTCCTTCGGCTGCTTGGGCGGGAACGGGGAGGCCACATGTAGGACGTAGTCGCAGCCCTCGACCGCCTCGGACCAGCCGTCGTCGCTCGTCAGATCCGCGGCAAGCACGCCCAATCGATCATCGGGATCGACCGCGGACGCGGCAGCGCCCCGCACCTGCGCCTCCCGAGAGAGGCTTCGAACCGTCGTCCTCACCGTGTAGCCACGGCGCAGGAGCTCGACCACGCACCAGCCACCGAGGTAGCCGGAGCCGCCGGTCACCAGCACCGTGCCGCGGGGCTCAGCCATCGGGACAACCCTATCCGGCGAACTTCTCACCGTCGCCGCCGGTGACCTCGAAGTGGACAACGGGCTGATCTGCAGCGGCGGCCGATTGCGGCGAGAATGGCAGGGATGAAGGTCATCGTCCTGGGGGGCGGCGTCGCCGGCATGAGCGCCGCCCATGAGCTGGCCGAGCGCGACATCGAGGTCGTCGTGTACGAGACGCGCGCGATCCCCGGCGGCAAGGCGAGGAGCGTGCCGGTACCCGGCTCGGGCAAGCGCGGCCGTGCGGACCTCCCCGCCGAGCACGGCTTCCGGTTCTTCCCCGGCTTCTACCGGCACCTGCCGGACACCATGAAGCGGATCCCCTTCGCTGGCCACGCCGATGGGGTCCTCGGCAATCTGGCTCCGACCAGCCAGGTCCAGCTTGCGCTCGAGGGACGCGCCGAGATCGTCACGCCGGCCCATTTCCCGTCCTCTCTCGACGACCTGGAGGAGGCGTTCAAGTCCCTACTCACACAGGCGACGGCGCTCGGGATCCCCGCTCGAGACCAGGCCAACTTCGTCAACGTTCTGCTCCTCCTGATGACCAGCTGCAAGGAGCGGCGCTTCGCCGAGTACGAGCATCAGAGCTGGTGGGAGTTCTCTGGGGCGCAGACCCGCTCGCCCGAGTACGGCAAATTCCTGGCCGACGGGCTGACCCGAACGCTGGTGGCCGCCAAGGCCCGGGAGATGAGCGCCCGGACCGGGGGCAGCATCCTCCTCCAGCTGCTGTTCGACCTCGCCCGGCCGGGGCACCAGGTGGATCGGGTCCTCAAGGGTCCGACCAACGACGTGTGGATAAACCCATGGCTGGCCCATCTTCGCTCCCTGGGGGTCGACTACCGGACCGAACATCAGGTGCAGGCCATCCACACAGCGGGTCAGGCCGTGAGCCACGTCAGCATCGTGGCGGACGGGCGCCACCTGGAGGACACGGCAGACTTCTACGTCGCCGCCGTGCCGGTCGAGGTGATGCGCATCCTGGCGACCGATGAGATGAAGCAGGCCGACCCACAGCTGGCCGGGCTCAACCTCCTGCGCACTCGCTGGATGAACGGGGTGATGTTCTATCTCGATCGCGACGTGCGCATAGTGCACGGGCACAGCCTGTACATCGATTCCCGCTGGGCCCTCACCTCGATCTCACAGCGCCAGTTCTGGCCCGAGGTGAACTTCGGCCGGCTGGGTGACGGGCGGGTTGAGGGCATTCTCTCCGTCGACGTCTCCGACTGGGAGGCCCAGGGGAACAACGGCAAGCAGGCCATGTACTGCTCGAGCGAGGAGGTGTGCCGGGAGGTCTGGGCCCAGCTCAAGCGGAGCCTCAACGATGCCGGTGTCGATTTGCTGGAAGACGCGAACGTGCTCCACGCGTTCCTGGACCCGGACATCGTGTACCCGAATCCCACCGCGGCGGAGAACCTTGAGCCGCTGCTGGTCAACACCGCGGGCTCGTGGGAGAACCGCCCCGAGGCGACCACGGCGATCGAAAACCTCGTGCTCGCCTCCGACTACGTGCGCACCCACACCGACTTGGCGACGATGGAAGGCGCGAACGAGGCGGCGCGGCGGGCCGTCAACGGGATCCTGGACCGGGCCGGATCCGTGCAGCCCCGGTGCCCCGTGTGGCCGCTCGCAGAGCCCGAGATCTTCGCTCCCGCCCGGGCTCTTGACCGCCTTGTGTTCGCCCTCCACCGGCCGCCCGAGCTGACTTTCCGGGCCAACGAGGATGGCCAGATCGAGAGATCGGATTTCGTCTCGTTGGGCGCCTCGGTGGTGGGCCAAATCTCGCGCCTGCTGTAGATGGCCGTGTCCGCAGCGGTCCGCACGCTGCGCGAGGGCTACGCCGCCCTGAATCGGGGCGAATGGGATCGCACCGAGGAGTTCCTGCATCCGCAGATCAGCTGGCACTTCATCGAGGGTCAGGGGCCGGACACGCCGGCGACGCTCACGGGCCGGGCCGAGATCGTCGAGTTCTGGAGCAGCTTCTTCGTCGCCTGGGATGCGTGGGAGATGGCCCCTGAGGACTTCGTCGAGGCCCCGAACGGAAAGATCCTCGTCTCCCTGCACTTCCACGCTCGCGGCGCCGGAAGCGGCTTCCCGATGGAGCTCGACTACTGGCAGGTGATCGACATGCGGGACGAAAAGGTGTATCGGGTCGACAACTACCTCAGCCGCGAGCGCGCTCGCGACGCCTGTGGGCTGCGAGATTGAGGCTCACCCGAAGGCCGCCGCGGGCCGCCTGATCTCGGCCCAGATCGCCCGACGGGGTCTCCCGCGGACGCCCCAGCGGTCGGCGAGGCGGTCGAGAATGAAAGATCCCCAGTCGGCAAGGGGGTCGGGCGGGGAGCCGTGGTTGGAGCTCACCTCAAGGGACGGCGCCGCCGGCCCGGTTGCCTCCATCCGGACCACCCCCTCCCGGACGTGAATGGTCAGCCCGACGGGCTCGCCCTGGAATCCCGGGTCTCGACCGACGACCTGGGCGATCAACTCGCTCGCCAGCAAGGCGCTGCTGCGAAGCGACGCCTCCTCCAAGCCGTTGAGAAGCGTTTCGACCTCGTCGGTAATCGCCTTCATGCTCCGACTCGGGTCGACCCGCAGGCTGTGGCTCCCAGGCTTCAAGACGCGTCTATCGAGGTGTCCGGTCTGCAATCGGTCCGTCCCCAATGGACGGTAGTGAACCGCCGCGGTTCTCGTTCCAGTAGACCGAACACCAGTTCGGGCCGGCGTCGTGCGCCTGACCGTGAGCTCTCGGGCTCAGGCCGATCGCGAGTCGACCGACGTCGCGCTCACGGCGCACCGAGCCCGCAGAACCTTCTTGTCGAACTTGCCGACCGAGGTCTTCGGCACCTCTTCGAGAAACTCGAAGCGCTCCGGGATCCACCACTTGGCGACCATTCCCTCGAGATGGGCCTGGAGGTCCTCCGCCGCGAGGTCGGATCCTTCACGCGGGACCACACAGGCGCAGGGCCGCTCCCCCCAGCGCGCGTTGGGCACCGCGATCACCGCCGCCTCGAGCACGTCCGGGTGGCCCATGATCGCGTTCTCGAGTTCGACCGACGAGATCCACTCGCCCCCGGACTTGACCAGGTCCTTGGTCCGATCGACGAGCTTGATGTAGGAGCCGTGCTCAACCTGGGCGACGTCACCGGTTCGCAGCCAGCCATCGTCCGTGAACTTCTCGTCCTGGTCCGGCTCCTCGTAATACGCGCGGGCGATCCACGGTCCCCGCACCTGAAGCTCGCCCCCGGCATCCGGGTCCACCCGGAAGTCGATCAGCGGCAGGATCCGGCCCTGGGTTGCGCGCAGCGCATAGCCGTCGTCAGAAGTGGCGTCCAGCCCGGCGGGGACGCGCGAGGTGGCCGCAAGGGGGCTCGTCTCCGTCATCCCCCAGCCCTGGACCACGGGTACCCCGAAGCTCTGCTGGAAGCCGCGGATCAGCGACTCGGGCACCGCGGCGCCCCCCGCCTTCAGCTCCCGCAGGCTGGACAGGTCCGGAGGAGGCTCCAGGCTGAGCACCCCGTTCCAAATCGTGGGCACCCCAGCGCTGAAGGTGACCCGCTCGGCCGCGATCAGGTCGGCCAGGGAGCGCGGGCTGAGGTCCGGTCCGGGCAGGACCTGCCGGGCGCCGGCCATCGCCGCGACGTACGGGATCCCCCAGGCCATCGCGTGGAACATCGGGACGACGGGCATCACCGAGTCCGCCTCGCGGATACCCATCGAGTCGGGGACGGACGCACCGAGTGTGTGGAGGACGATCGAACGGTGCGAGTACAGGACGCCCTTCGGTCGCCCCGTGGTGCCGCTCGTGTAGCACATGGCTGCCGCCGTGTTCTCTCCGAGCTCCGGGAACGCGAACGCCGGGTCCCCCCCGGCCACCAGCTCCTCGTAGGCGAGCGCCCCCTCGCGCTCGCCGCCCCCGTCCGGCATCACGATCTCGCGCTCGACCGCCTCGAAGCGAGGCATCGCTTCCGCCAGCGACGCGTCGAGGAAGATCACCTTGTCGCCCGCGTGCTCGACGATGTAGCGCAGGTCGTCCTCGAACAGGCGGATGTTGATCGTGTGGAGAACCGCGCCCATGCTCGGGATCGCCAGATAGAGCTCCAGGTGGCGCAGCGAGTTCCAGGCGAAGCTCGCCACCCGGTCGCCCGGCTTCACCCCGAGCTCCGTAAGCGCCGCCGCCAGGCGCCGGGCTCGTCCGACCACCTGACCGTAGGTGGACCGCTCGACCCCGTTCTGGGTCCTGGCGACGATCTCGCGATCGGCGAACACCCGCTCGGCCCGCTCCGCGATCTGCTTCACGAGGAGCGGGCAATCCATCATCAACCCGTCCATCGGTCACCGTCCTCCGCTCGGCCCAACGATGGGCCAGAGTCTATGGGGCCCCAGGCGTCGCCGTCAGGCTCGAGAAGCAGCTTCAGGCGTGGCTGTCGGGCACCTCGCGGTGGCGCGCCTCGCCGGTGATCTGGTAGCTGATGTACCAGAGCAGATGCCGGGTCGCACCCACCCCGAGGTTGATCGGGACGAGAATCCTCCGCATGAACATCCAACTCTATCTACCCGCCTGGAGGTCGATTTCTTTCACCGGTGCCGCCTGGATTGGGGCCGCCTGGTAAGGGTTCCGGCGTGAGAATCGCGCTCGTGGGCGATGAGCGGCCCGCCGTCCGGGCGAGCTTGGAAGCGGAAGAGGAAGTCGAACTGATCGGCCCGCCGGGCGCGTTCGTCGTCGAAGGCGATGGCGAGATCCCGCAGCTCGCGGCGGCGCTGAGGGCATTCGAGAGCCAATTCGATGAGGAGCGGGTCGACCGGGTTGTGCTGGCGGACTCGTCCGACCTCAGCCTCGCCGCGGTCCTGGTGGCCACCAAGATGCTGATCCCGGTAGGCGCGCTCGTGGGTCCGGGCAGCGACCAGGGCGAGGGTGGCCCCCCCGGCATGAACGCCCGCCTGATCGAGCTCCTCGCGGATGCGGTGCTCGGCGACGACGGGGCAGCGGTGGCCGCGTGGCTGCGAGAGCCGCAACAACCATCCCAGGCCGCTCGAGAGCACTAACCTTGACCGCGATGAAGGTAGGGATCATCGGCCTGGGGTACGTCGGGCTGCCGCTCGCAGTCGCCTTCGCGGAGGCCGGCTGCGAGGTGGTGGGCGTGGACGCCGACCAGCGGCGGGTGGCGCGCCTGCGCCGCAGCGAGTCGGACATCGAAGACATCCCCTCGGAGCGACTGAGGGCGATCGCGGAGCAGTTCACGGCGAGCGACGAGTATCGGGCGCTGGCCGCCTGCGACGCGATCGTGGTGTGCGTCCCCACTCCGCTCGCCAATCACCGCGAGCCCGACCTCTCCTACCTGGTCGACGCCGCGAGCCAACTCTCCCGCGTCCTCCACGAGGGCCGGCTGGTGGTGCTCGAGTCCACCACATACCCGGGAACCACCCGCGAGCGCCTGCTCCCGATCCTCGAGGAGTCGGGGTTGGCGGCCGGCCGGGAGTTCAACCTGGCCTACTCGCCGGAGCGGATCGACCCCGGTCGGACCGACCACACGATTCGCACCACACCGAAGGTCGTCGGGGGCCTGACCGAAGACTGCCGGCGTCGCGCCGCCGACCTGTACCGGCTGATCTGCGACGAGGTGGTCGAGGTTTCCTCGCCGGAGGTGGCCGAGCTGAGCAAGCTGCTCGAGAACATCTTCCGCTCGGTCAATATCGCCCTCGTCAACGAGCTCGCGCAGCTGTGCGACCGGATGGGGATCAACGTCTGGGAGGTCGTTGACGCGGCGGCCACGAAGCCGTTTGGGTTCATGCGCTTCGATCCGGGCCCCGGAATGGGCGGGCACTGCCTCCCGGTCGATCCGTTCTACCTCGCGTTCAAGGCGCGCGAGCACGACTTCTACACCGAGTTCATCGAGCTGGCGGGGAAGCTGAACCAAGCTCAGCCCAAGTTCTGCGTCGAGAAGATCGAGCGCACCCTGAACGATGCAGAGAAGCCGGTCAAGGGCACCCGCATCCTGGTGCTCGGCGTCGCCTACAAGGGCGGTGTGGGCGACCTGCGCGAGGCGCCGGCGCTGAAGATCATCCGGCGCCTGCGGGAGCTGGGCGCCGACATCTCCTACCACGACCCACACGTCCCCGAGCTGCCCGAGCTCTCGCTGCGCTCCGGGGCGCTTGACGAGCAGATCGCGGCGGCGGACCTCGTCTGCATCGTCACCGCCCATCCCGAGGTTGACCACGAGCGGGTCGTGCGCGAAGCGAAGCTGGTGGTCGACTTTCGCGGCGTCACGAAGGGCATCGAGGCTCCCAACCTCGTGCGGTTGTAGCCATGCGCCGGATCGGCGTGTGGATCGCGCGCCGCACCGCGCGGCGGCGGGCCGACCGTCTCACCGTGGGGCTCGCGGTCGCCGCCGTGGCCACCGCCGGCACGGTGATCGCCTGGGAGGGGGTCCGGATGGCCCGGCGTCGCTCTGGCCCTCGCCCGCCCGCCACGGGCTTGAAGGGAGCCGAGCAGCGGCTGGAGACCGCAAGTCGCGCCACCCAGGACACGGTTGCCGTGCTGGTGGAGGGCTACGAGGCCACCTCGAGGCATGAGGCGATCCTCTTCAACCTGCTCACCGGGTTCGTTGGCGCCTTCGCGCTGATGAGGCTCTCGACCACCGGTATCCGCGGCGGCTGGTGGCCGGCCGGCAACGTTCGGCTCGGCGGCCGCCACATCCACCACTTCGTCCCGGGGATCCTGATCGCGTTCGGCTCGGGTGCGGTGGCCCTCGTAACCAGCAACGCCCGGCTCGAGCAGTACCTCGCGGTGCCCTTCGGCGCCGGGATCGGTCTCACCTTCGACGAGGCGGCCCTGCTGCTCGACCTGCGGGACGTCTACTGGACCCGCGAGGGGGTGCTGAGCGTCCAGATCAGCCTGGGGCTGGCCGCGACCCTCGGCGGCGCGATCCTCGCGCTGCGGATGGTTCGCCGGGGCGAGGAGCGGGTCGAGGCCGAAGGCCTGATCCCGAGTCCGTAGGCGCCCTCCTGCCGGCGCCGGCCAGGCGTCAGCGGATCACCCGGTAGCGGGCGAACAGCTCGCCGTCCTCCTCCAAGAGCCAGGCCAGCTCGAGTGGTCGCTCCAGCTCCGCGAGGCCCGTCACCAGGCTCGGCCCGTCGCCGCCGGCGAGCTTCGGGGCGTGGGTCACGAACAGCTCGTCGACGAGGCCAGCGTCGATGAGCTGGGCGTGCAGACGGGGCCCACCCTCGCACAACAACGCCCGAATCCCGCGCTCTACCCGCACGTAGCGGAGCATCTCCCCGAGGTCGACGGCACCGGGGTGGCGGACGACCCTGACGGGCGTCTCGGTTTCCGGGGGCTCGGCATCGGACGCAGTGAAGATCAGCACCCGACCCCCGCCGTCGGTGAACAGCGGGGCGTCCCACGGCAGGTCGAGTCGGCCGCTCACGATCACCATCAACGGGTCGTGCGGAAGCCCCCGGCGCTCGCGGCGCGAGCGCTTCTCCGAGTCGGGGACGACGCGGCCATAGCGCTCGGCGCGCATCGTTCCGGCGCCGATCAGCACCGCGTCCACCTTGGTCCGCAGCCCGACCAGCATCTGGGTGTCGGTGTCACTGCCGATCGCGCCCGAGCGCCCGTGCAACGTAGCCATGCCGTCGAGCGTGATGGCGAAGTTCGTGACGACGTACGGCCGCTCCCGGCGAGACTGCTCGATCAGATCGAGATCGTGCAGCTGCTCGGCGATCGAGATCGTGGCGTGGTCCGGAAGCAGCCGGCGCATGGTCGGGGAGGCTAGCCCTCGTCAGGCTTCGATATCGGACAGGTGAGCGACGTTGGCGAGATCTTCCCGGTCGGCGCTGGGCTGGGCCCGGAACCAGGCGTCGAGGATCTCGCCGAGCTCGGCGTCGGAGGTCGTCCGCAGGCTGAGGGCGACGACGTTGGCGTCGTTCCACTTGCGGGCTCCCGACGCGGTTTCGGCGTCCCCGCAGAGAGCGGCCCGGATGCCGGCGACCTTGTTGGCGGCGATCGAGGCGCCGGTGCCGGTCCAACAGCAGACGATTGCCTGCTCGGCGCGGCCCTCCGCCACGTCGCGGGCGGCGGCCTCGCTCGCCCAGGCCCAGTCGTCTCGCTCCGCGTCATCGAGCGCGCCGTGGGCGATGGGCTCATGGCCGCGGCGGCGGAGCTCCTCGACGATCAGCTTCGCCGCCCCCACCAGCTCGTCTGCCGCAACCGACACGCGCATGGCCACAGCTTAAGGCGGCGTCCGCCAACGGCCTCGGGGGGACGACCGGCCTAGTCCAGCCAGTCGAAGTGGCGGCCCGCGAGCTCTTCGAGCCTCTCGACGTCCTCGCGAAAGAGGCCGCGGAGCCAGTCGCGAAGGTCGGTCGGGAGCTCGGGCTTCTCCACCTCTCCCGCCCGCGGGTCGTGAACGATCCGCTCGACCACCCAGCGGAGCGACTCGGGTAGGCGGTCGAAGTTTCGGTCAAGGGCCCGCAGGCCCGGGAGCCGGACGGCCTTGTCCATGATCCGGAACCGGGAGCCCCCCTTCGCGGTCCCCGTCTCCCACTCGCGTTCGAACTGGTCGGAGGTGAACTCGGGGTCCACCTCGAGGAAGGCGAAGACGCGCCGCATCGTCCCGGGGCGCTCGCGCTTCAGCTCCTCGCGGCTGACGACCTCGATCCGGTCCGGCCCGAACGTCTCCACATACGGCTCGAGCTGGTAGGCGTAGCGGCTTCGGGCCACATAGGAGCTCTGCGGATCGGCGAAGGCCTCGGTCAGCTCTCGCTCCTCGTAGCCCCCGCCGACGTTGTGGAGGTAGTGCGACAGCATGCGGTCGATCGGGTCGCGGACCCCATAGATCAGGCGCGGCTCGCCGAGCACGGAATGGATCCGCTCCGCCACCCCTGCAAACCGCGGCCGGTTGGTGTAGTGCGGAGAGCTCTCGCCGCGTACCCGGGCGACGGGGTCGAAGTGGGCGCCGTACCAGTCCGCCCCGAGGGGCCAGTTCAGCTCCGCCACGAAGAAGTTCAGCTCCTTGGGACGAGACATCTCGATCTCTGGATGGACGCTGAGGTAGTGGTGGAGGCTCGTCGTCCCGCACTTGAGGCCGCCGATTATCAGCAGGTTGGGAAGCGCCGTCGGGCGCCCTCTGGGCCGGCGCCGCGCATGGCGGCGCTCCGCCGCAAAGCGCTCGTGGGCACGCGCCACCATCGCCTCGTCGGCGGGATCGCGCGAAACGGCGTCAGCCTGCGCCAAGCCTCTTGGCCGCCTCGCGGAAGTTCTTGACCGTCGCGGTTGGCGGCTTGCGCCCGTCGAGCTTCTCGCCGCTGCGATTGACCCAGATCACGGGCACGTTCATCTTCAGGACCGGTGCCACGTCGGTGTCGTAGCCGCTGGCGATGTGCACCCAGCCCTTCTTGCCTCCGATCCGCCGCGCGCACTCCTTGAAGTGGGCTGGATCGGGCTTGTAGCTGCGCACTTGCTGGGCGGTGACCACGAGGTCGAGCTCGGTTCTCAGGTGTCGACGGGAAACACCGAGGAGCTTGTCGTCGATGTTGGAGACGATCCCGACGTCGTACCGTTTCGAGAGGCGGTCCATCGCCGCGTTCGCCTCGCGGAAGGGCAGCCAGCGGGCGACGCTGTCAGGCAGGAACTGGGCGCGTGAGGGCTCCAGCTCCCAGCCGATCTCCTTCGCGGCACGCACGGTCGCACGACGCAGGACCTCGGCGTACAGCTCGTAGGAGCCGCGAATGATCTCCGCCTGAACCTCGAAGAAGCGGGCGAGAAACGGCTCCACCTCGAAGCTGAAGCCGTCCCGGTCCGCCTCCTTGTTGAACGCGTCGAGGATTCCCTTCTCCCAGTCGATCAGGGTGCCGTAGCAGTCGGCTGTGACCCAGTTGATGTCCTTGAGCTTCGGTAGAGGCATGAGCGTGACGCGCGCAAGGCGGTTGGCGCGCCGGGCGCGAGATTATGGCAAGCGCCACATTTCCTCCCGTCCGCGCCCGATCGTGAGCGCGCGCGCCCAACCGACGCCGGTGGCCTTGGGATAGGCTGCGCCGCCCGATGCGGAACGGCCTCACCGCAGCCCTCTGATGGACCTGCTCGAGTACCAAGGCAAGCAGCTGTTCGCCAAGCACGGCGTGCCCGTGCCGACCGGGCGGCACGCGGACACCGTGCCGCGCGCGGTGGAGGCCGCTGAGGAGGTCGGCTACCCGTGCGTGATCAAGGCGCAGGTGCGGATCGGCAAGCGCGGCAAGGCCGGTGGGATCAAGATCGCCAACGATCGCGAGGAAGCGCTGAAGCACGCTGAGGCCATCCTCGGGATGGACATCCGCGGCTTCACGGTCCACGAGGTGTGGGTGGAGTCGGCATCCAAGATCGACGCCGAGTACTACGCGTCGGTGATCCTCGACCGATCCGAGAAGAAGCTCCTGGTGATGTTGTCGCGAATGGGAGGGATGGACATCGAGGAGATCGCCGAGGCCGATCCGTCGGCCCTCGTTCGGCGCCACATCGAGCCCGGCGAGGAGTTCACCGCCGAGGCCGCGGGGCAGCTCGCGATGGACGCCCACATCGACGAGGACGCGACCGCCGCCGTGGGGGAGCTGCTGCTGAAGCTGCACGAGTTCGCGATCGCCGAGGACGCGACCCTGATCGAGGTCAACCCGCTGATCGTCACCTCGGACCGCGAGGTCGTTGCCCTGGACTCGAAGATCACGATCGACAACAGCGCCCTGTACAGGCACGAGGAGCTGGTCGAGCTTCGGGATCGCTCCGCTGAGGATCCACAGGAGCGGATGGCGGAGGAGAAGGGGCTCACATACGTGAAGCTCGGCGGGAACGTGGGCATCCTCGGCAACGGCGCCGGGCTCTGCATGTCGACGCTCGACGTGGTGGCTCAGGCGGGCGGTAAGCCGGCGAACTTCTTGGACGCCGGGGGCGGCTCGAAGGCGGACACGATCGTCGACGCGCTCGAGGTGATCACCTCGGACCCGAATGTCAGCGCGATCCTGTTCAACATCTTCGGCGGCATCACGCGCTGCGACGAGATCGCCAAAGGGATCATCGAGGCCTCGGCCAAAACCGCGATCGAGGTGCCGCTGGTCGTCCGGCTCGACGGCACGAACTCCGAGGAGGGGCTCGGGCTCCTGGCCGACGCCGACGTGCCGGACCTCCACGTGGAGAAGACGATGCTCGGCGCTGCCGGGCGCGTCGTGGAGCTCGCCCACGTCTGATGGCCATCATCGTCAACGAAGAGACCAAGCTCGTGATCAGCGGGCTGACCGGCCGCGAGGGCACCTTCCACGGGTTGCGCAACCGCGACTACGGCACCGACGTCGTGGCGGGGGTCACCCCTGGGAAGGGTGGCCAGGACGTGGAAGGCATCCCCGTGCACGACACGATCGCGGATGCCGTCTCGGAGCGGGGCGCCAACACGTCGATGATCTTCGTCCCGGCGCGGTTCGCCGCGGCGGCCATGAGCGAGGCGATCGAGGCGGGCGTGCACACCGTGATCGCGATCACCGAGGGAATCCCGGTCTACGACATGTTGCGGGTCTACTGGCAGGCGAAGGAGGCGGGCGTCCGGCTGATCGGCCCCAACTGCCCCGGCGCCCTGTCGCCCGGGAAGTCGAACGTTGGGATCATCCCCGCCCAATTCTTCGACGCCGGCTCGATTGGGGTGGTGTCGAAGTCGGGCACCCTCACCTATCAGATCGGGAACGAGCTCAAGCAGGCCGGCGCCGGCAACTCCTCGATCGTTGGGATCGGCGGGGATCCGATCATTGGCTCGGACTTCATCGACATCCTCACCCTGTTCGAGCAGGACCCCGAGACTGAGCTCATCGTGATGGTGGGGGAGATCGGCGGCGACGCCGAGGAGCGTGCGGCCGACTTCATCGCGGAGCAGGTCTCCAAGCCGGTGGTCGCCTACATCGCTGGGTTCACCGCTCCGCCGGGCAAGCAGATGGGTCACGCCGGCGCGATCATCTCCGGCTCTTCGGGTACCGCCGAGGCGAAGAAGGAGGCGCTCGAGGGACGCGGCGTACAGGTCGGCCGCTCGCCGACGGAGGCCGCCAGGCTCGCCGTCGAGGCGGTTGGCGCGCGGGCGTAGCAAAACCGCCGCCCGGGCCGGGGCTGGGTAGGGAACCGCCTTCACGTCGGCGCCATCCCACCGAACTGTGTCCCGCTGTGTCCGTCCTCCGGACACGAATAGCCACAGTTCGGGTCGCGGCCTGCCTGCGGTAGCCCCCACCCCTACCCCGCCTATACTCGCGACCAGATGGCCGCCGACGTGATCAGCTTCGCCCGCGGCGCCCCGAGCGCCGACATTCTGCCCGCCGAGGCGGTGCGGGAGGCCGCCCAGCGAGCACTTGCCGACGACTGGCAGCGGGCCCTGTCCTACGGCACCGGGGTTGGTCACCCAGGGCTCCGGGAGTGGGTCGCCCAGCGCCATGGGGTCGAGCCCACCCAGGTGATGATCACGAACGGGTCCCTGGAGGCCTGCGCGATGCTGTTTCAGCACGTCATCAGCGCCGGGGATCGGGTGATCGTCGAGCAGCCCTCCTACGACCGGACGCTGCTGCTGCTCGAGCGCCTGGGCGCCGAGCGGGTCGGCGTGCCCCTGGAAGCCGACGGGATCGATGTCTCAGAGCTCGAGCGGGCGACCGGGCAGTTCCCGACCCGCTTGGTGCACGTGATCCCGAACTTCCACAACCCGGCGGGGTGCACGCTCGAAGAGGCGAAACGCCGACGGGTGGTCGAGCTCGCCGCCGAGCAGGGCTTTTGGCTGTTCGAGGACGACCCCTACCGCGAGCTGCCGTTCGAGGACGCCCCTCCGCCGACGATGCTCTCGCTCGACCGCGCGGGTCGCGTGATCCACGCGTCGTCATTCTCGAAGACCGTCAGCCCCGGTGTGCGCGTCGGCTACCTCGTGGGCCCCGACGACGAGATCAAGAACCTCTCCAAGTGGGCCAACGAGACCTACATCTCGCCGAACATGCTCGCCGAGTCGGTTGTCTGGGAGCTCTGCCGCTCCGGGGCGCTCGACGAGAACATCGCGTTCGTGAAGGGGGCGCTGCGGGCGCGTCGTGACGCGCTCGTCGCGGCCCTGGGCGAGGAATTGCCCGAAGCCGAGTTCGTCGTCCCCGGCGGGGGTTACTTCCTCTGGCTGACGCTTGGCGACGACGTCGACGCCGTCGAGTTGCTCGCCGCCGCCCTCGAGGAGCGGGTCGCCTTCGTCGCCGGCCCCGACTTCATGCTCGAGGGTGGCCGCTCCAGTCTGCGGCTCTCGTTCGCGAGCGTTCCTCCCGACCAGATCCCGGAGGGGGTCGCGCGAATCTCGCGGGCGCTGGAGAGCGTGCGGGCCGCGAGCCCCGCCTGATCGGGCTTCTCTCCGCCGAGGAACTTTTTACTTCGGCGTTACACGGCGCTTACCACCCGCCCCTAGCCTGCGGCCATCCAAGTGAATAGGCAAGGCGACGAACTCAGGAGGTGAGGCAACGATGACCCCGATCACGATGGTTGAGGGAGCGCGGAAGCTGGATGCGGTGAGCGAGCGCAACCTCGCAGAGCGTCGGTTCTCCGCCCTGGCGGCAGCGGTGCGGGAGCACGAGGCATCGGTGCGGCGCCGGGAGTACGCGATGCGCCCCCAGGATCAGTCCCTGTACCGCCGTCTGCGCCAGATCTGCGGCGAGGTCTGAGCGCGAACGGCTAGCGGCCGTAGCGATCCGCGCTGAGCTCGAGCTGCTCGGGTAGCGGCGGCCGGGGAGCGGGGGACGGGTCGGCGCGAACCGACACGGTCTCGGCGACGCTCCGCGAGACGACGTGCTGCCCGTCCTCGGAGCTGAGCACGACCTCGTCGGGGCTGGAGCTCTCCAGGGTTCCGTCGAGCCCCGGGTGGAGCCCGGCCGCCTTCAGGTAATGGAGGATCTCCTCTGCCTCGTTCTCGAACCGCAGCACGTGGACACTGGCGCCCGACTCGACGTCCGCCAGCAGAGCCCCCTCCTCGCGGACTCCCTCGATGAGCGGGTGCCCGTGGGGGCAGGTCTTCGCGTCGCCGATCGCGGCCAGCATCCGCTCCTCGAGCACCGGCGACATCGCGTGCTCGAGCCGCTCGGCCTCCTCGTGGACCTCGTCCCACGGGACCCCGAGGACATCCGTCAGGAAGCGCTCGATCAGACGGTGGCGGCGTACGATCACCTGGGCGTGCTCGCGGCCGTCGGCAGTAAAGGCCAGCGACTTGTCCGAGAGCCGCTCGACGTAGCCGTCGCTCTCGAGGCGGCCGATCATCTCGTGGACGGTCGGGGCGGAGAGCTGCATCGCCCGGGCGATGTTCGCCCCGGTGATCGGGAGGCCCGCCTCCTCGAGCCAGAACATGATCTGCAGGTACTCCTCCTCTGCGACCGTAGCCTGCTCGTGGCTCATCCCCGCGACTCTAGCGAAGGGGTGGCGCCCCGCTCAGGCGCGCGCCGGCGCACTGCTGTAGGTTGGCGCCGCCGTGACCACGGTTCGCGAAGCCGCCTACGAGCTCTTTCGGGCTCACGGGATGACCACGATGTTCGGCAACCCCGGCTCAACCGAGCTGCCGATGCTCCACGGCTTCCCCGAGGACTTCACGTACGTGCTCGGGCTTCAGGAGGCCGCGGTGGTCGGGATGGCTGACGGCTTCGCCCAGGCGTCCGGCCGCCCGACCCTCGTCAACCTCCATACGGCCCCCGGGGTGGGGAACGCGATGGGCGCGATCTTCAACGCCCAGGCCAACAAGTCCCCGCTCGTGATCACCGCCGGCCAGCAGGTGCGGGCCATGATCACCTTGCAGGCCAATCTGACCAACCGGGACGCGACGCGGCTGCCGCATCCGTTCGTGAAATGGAGCTACGAGCCCCCCCGCGCGGCAGACGTCCCGGCCGCGCTCGGGCGGGCAACGCACCTGGCGACGCTCCCCCCGCGCGGACCGGTATTCGTCTCGGTCCCGATGGACGACTGGGGAGCGGAGGTCGACGAGGGCGACGCGAAGCGCGCGATCGAGCGCTCCGTGGTCGGGCGCGCCGGTCCGGACCCCGACGCAATCCGATCTCTCGCCGAGCGCCTGGCCGCCGCCGAGAACCCGACCCTCGTCGTCGGCCCCGACGTCGACGCCAGCGGCGCCTGGGAGGCGGCGGTCGCCCTGGTGGAGCGCCAACGGCTGCCGGTGTGGGCGACGCCCGCCCCCGGGGGTGGCCGGATCGGCTTCCCTGAGGGCCATCCGAGCTTTCGCGGCACGCTGCCGCCCGCCATCGGGCCGCTTGGCGAGATGCTCGCCGGCCATGACCTGGTCCTGGTGGTCGGCAGCTCGGTGTTCCCCTACTACCCCTACATCCCGGGACCTCTCCTGGCCGAGGGCACCGCGCTGGTGCAGATCACGAGCGACCCCGACGAGGCCGCGCGGGCGCCGATGGGCGAGTCGATCGTCGCCGACCCGCGGCTCGCGTTGGAAGCGCTGTTGGCCGAGGTCCCGGAGTCCGGCCGACCGGCCCCCGAGCCGCTCGGCGCCCCCGAGGCGCCCCCGGAGTCCGACCCCCTGAGCCCCTCGACGGTCCACGCGACGCTCGGCGAGGTCTTCCCGGAGGACGGCATCGTCGTGCTCGAGTCCCCCTCGAGCACGATGGCCCTTCGCAACCAGCTGCGGCTCTCGAAGCCCGGCAGCTACTACTTCGGCGCCGGCGGAGGCCTCGGCTTCGGGCTTGCCGCCGCGGTGGGCGTGCAGCTCGCGCAGCCGAGCCGTCCGGTCGTCTGCGTGATGGGAGAGGGTTCCGTGCAGTACGCGGTGACGGCGTTCTGGTCCGCCGTCGCCTACAAGGTGCCGGTGACCTTCCTCGTGCTGCGAAACGAGGAGTACTCGATCCTCAAGTGGTTTGCGGACATCGAGCAGGTGAGCGGCGCGCCCGGGCTCGACCTGCCGGCGCTCGACTCGGCGGCGATCGCGTCGGGCTACGGCCTGCAATCCCGCCGGGTGACTGGAACCGGCGAGCTCGCCGAGGCTCTGGCCGAGGCAATCCCCGCCTCCGAGCCGCGCCTGATCGAGGTGGGCGTCACGCCGGGCATGGCGCTGTTCTGAGATGACCCCGCCGCTCCCGACCTGATGGCGCTGCTCGAGCCCCAGGTCGAGCGGATCGCCCCCGAGGCGGGGGAGCCGGCGGCGGATCGGGCCCCCGACTGGGTCGCGACTGGGAGCCCGCAACCGCTTCGCGGGGAGCTCGAGTCGCTTCTGGGCCCCGACCGGGTCCTCTCCCGTCCCACCGACCTCGTCCGCTACGCCTCCGACGCGAGCCCCTACCGCCTGTTCCCGAAGGCCGTGGTCATGGCGCGCGACGCCGCCGACGTGTCGAAGCTTCTCGGATATGCACGGCGGAGCGGCGCCCCGCTCACCTTTCGCTCCGGCGGTACGAGCCTCAATGGCCAGGGACAGAGCGACTCCGTCCTCGTCGACGTCAGGCGCCACTTCACCGGGGTGAAGGTCGAGTCCCAGGGGGTGCGGGCGCGGGTCGGCCCCGGCACCACGCTGGGACACGTCAACCGGGTGCTGGCGGGTTACGGGCGAAAGCTCGGCCCCGACCCGGCGAGCACGGACTTCGCGACCGTCGGCGGGGTGATCGCCAACAACTCCGGAGGCATGCGCTGTGGCGTCGAGCACGACTCCTACTCGACCGTCCGCGCGCTCACCCTGCTGCTTCCGTCCGGCACTCTGATCGACACCGAGGCGCCGCAAGCCGAAGCCAGGTTCGCGGAGTCCGAGCCCGAGCTCGCCCGGGGTCTGGAGCAGATCAGGGCGGAGATCCTCGCCGACGGCGAGCTCGCGGATCGCATCCGGCGCAAGTTCCGGATCAAGAACACCACCGGGTACCGGCTGTGCGCGTTCCTGGACGCGGAGACACCGCTGGAGATCTTCCGGCGGCTGGTTGTCGGCTCGGAGGGCACCCTGGCCTTCGTCGCGGAGGCCGTGTTCGAGGCCGTGCCCCTGCTCCCGAAGACGATCACGGCCTGGGTCCACTTCGGCGACATCGCGGCCGCGGCCGAGCCGGTGCCGGACCTGGTGGCCGCGGGGGCGAGCGCCGTCGAGCTGATGGTGGCGCCCGCGTTGATGGCCGCGGCCCACTCGATCCCCGGGACGCCGGCCTATTGGGCTGAGCTGGCCCCTGAATCGGCGGCGCTTCTGGTCGAGTTTCGGTCCGACGACGAAGGAGAGCTCGATGCGCTCGAGGCGACAGCGATTGGAGCCTTGGGCGATCGCGAGCTCCTCCGCCAGCCTGAGTTCACCCGCGACGCCGAGCTGACCGAGGTCTTCTGGCGGGTCCGCGAGGGGATGCACGGGATCGTGGGGCGCCTCCGCCCCCAGGGGACGGCGCTCATCATCGAGGACGTTTGCGTTCCCCCCGAGCGGATCGCCGAGTCCGCGGCCGACATCCAGGCATTGCTGGGTGCCCACGGCTTCCTGACCGGGGTGGCCGGGCACGCCTCTGCCGGCAACCTCCACTTCATGCTGACCCCGAAGTTCTCGGAGGCGGCCGAGCGGGACCGGTATGAGGCGTTCATGGCCGAGCTCGTCGACCTGATCGTGGACAAGTACGACGGCTCCTTGAAGGCGGAGCACGGGACCGGGATCAACATGGCCCCATACGTCGAGCGGGAGTGGGGGCCCAAGGCGACCGAGCTGATGTGGCGCGTGAAGCGGCTCGCCGATCCGGACGGACTGCTCGCCCCGGGGGTGGTCCTCAACCGCGATCCTGGAGTCCATCTTCAGAACCTGAAGACCACTCCCCCGATCGAGGAGGTGGCCGACACATGCGTCGAGTGCGGGTTCTGCGAGCCGGTTTGCCCGAGCCGGCTGTTGACCACCACGCCCCGCCAGCGGATCGCCCTGCGCCGCGAGATGGCGCGCCAGCCCTCCGGCTCGCCGCTTCAGCGCGTCCTGCTGGACGAATACGAGTACGACGGGATCGAGACGTGCGCCGCCGACGGCAGCTGCATGCTCGCCTGCCCCGTCGGGATCGACACCGGAAAGCTCATCAAAGGCTTCCGGGAGGCCGAGCACGGCCCAAGGGGCGAGCGGACCGCGCTCGCGGCAGCGAAGCGC